>JAWOGR010000071.1:0-3308 GCA_046496625.1 Dehalococcoidia bacterium
TTCATTGTGATCGGCTCGACCCTCACGGTCTACCCGGCTGCCTACATGCCGACGTATGCTATCGGTGCCGGCGCCGCCCTGGCCATTGTCAACCTGACGCAGACACCACTCGACCATGAGGCGCAGGTGGTCATCCGGGGCAAGGCAGGGGAGATCATGCCGGGGGTGATGGATTATGTAAGGTCTCACCAGTGATAAGCCTCAAGCCAACCCGAAACTGCCCCCGTCCGCACCTTGTCGGAGACTAGTGCACCAGCCTGTGAATACGACGGATGTCGGTTGCCCGGGAGGTACTGTCGTCGATGTCCACCAGAATTGCGTCGAAGCTGACCTTCCCCTTCGCAGCCGGCAGGCGGCGCCATATCTGAGTCAGGAAGTTGTGAATCGCAGGATCCGGCTCGACGCCGATCACCGAGTCTACAGGGCCCACCATGCCTATGTCTGAGACATAGGCCGTGCCGCCCGGCAGTATCCGACTGTCGATGGTGCCCACGTGGGTGTGGGTACCCAGCACTGCGCTGACCCGTCCGTCCAGATATCTTCCCATTGCCACCTTCTCCGAGGTCGCCTCGGCATGAAAGTCCACGATGATGGGAACCGATTTGTCCTCCACGCTGGCGAGCAGTTGATCCATGGCCCTGAAAGGGCAGTCGTAATGCCCCATGAAGACGCGCCCCAGGAGGTTGACAACCAGGACGTTCCCGGCAAAGAGGTAGCCGCGGCCCGGGTTGGGAGGGTAGTTCAGCGGTCGGAGCAGGGCGAGTTCGCTGTCCAGGTAGGGGACGATCTCCTTGTGGGTCCAGATGTGGTTGCCCGATGTTATGACGTCGACACCGGCATCGAAGAGCTCCCGTGCAGTGCTCAGAGTCAGCCCCAGCCCGCCGGCGGCATTCTCGCCGTTGGCGATCACCAGGTCGATGCCGTATTCGCTGCACAATCCCGGCAGCAACTCTCCAACCGCCGTCCTACCGGGCTTGCCGATGACGTCACCTATGGTCAGTACTCTCAATCTTCTCTACAGCAACCGGACCTTAGCACATGGAACCGCGGGGGAGGAACCCCGATTCCTGCACAATTATCCCCAACCTTGTCCAGAACTGGCCTACTTGGCGTAGTCTATCGCCGTGGTCTCCCTTATCACCACCACCCTGATCTGGCCGGGATAGGTCAGGCTCTCCTCGATCTTCTTGGAGATGTCGCGCGCCAGCCGCACTGCGGTCAGGTCGTCAACCTTCTCGGGCTTGACCAGGACGCGCACCTCGCGCCCTGCCTGTATGGCAAACGACTTGTCCACGCCGGGAAAACCGGTCGCTATGTCCTCCAGGTCCTTCACACGCTTCAGGTATTGGTCAAGGGACTCACGCCTTGCGCCGGGCCGGGAGCCGCTTATGGCATCCGCCGCGCCAACGATGCTGCCCAGGAGACTACTGGTAGGCGCTTCACCGTGGTGCTCGCCAACGGCCTGAGCGACATCCGCGTGTTTGTCCCACTGCTTGACGAGGTCGGCACCGATCAGTGCATGAGGGCCCTCTACCTGGTGGTCTACGGCCTTCCCGATGTCGTGAAGCAGACCCGCCTTCCTGGCACTGCGGGCATTGACTCCGATCTCGCTGGCCAGCATCCCGGACAGATGAGCAACCTCCAGACTGTGAACAAGCACATTCTGGCCGTAACTGCTGCGCCACTTGAGCTGTCCCAGCAGCTTTATGAGTTCCGGATGCAACCCCGTCACCCCCGCTTCATAGGCGGCCCTTTCACCCTCGGCACGGGCAGTTGCCTCCACATCCGCCCTGGTCTTGTCCACTACCTCCTTGATACGGGCGGGATGAATACGTCCGTCCAGGATGAGCTTGCCCAGGGCGACGCGGGCCACCTCTCTCCTGATAGGGTCGAAACTGGAGACGGTGACCGCCTCCGGGGTATCGTCGATGATAAGGTCGACGCCCGTGGCCTGCTCCAGGGCCCGGATGTTGCGTCCCTCGCGTCCGATCAACCGCCCCTTCATCTCGTCGCTGGGCAGGGGAACAGCAGATACCGTGGTCTCAGAGACGACGTCGGTTGCACATCTCTGAATAGTCGTGGCCAGAATCCCTTGAACCCTCTCGCCGGCCTCTTCCTTTATTCTGGATTCCCAGGCCCTGACCTGTTTTGAGGCCTCCTCTTCCACCTCCTGTCGCAGCATCTGAAACAGGAGTTCCTTTGCCTCCTGGGTGGATGTTCCGGAGATGGACTCCAGCTTGGCGAGCTGCTTTCCTCTTATCTCCTCGAGTTCGGCCGTACTCTTCTCAAGGCCCTTCTTCTGGTTCTCTAGCTCGCGCTCCCGCCGCTCCAGTGCGTCTACCTTGCGCTCCAGAGCTTCCTCTTTCTGGGTGACGCGCTTCTCTACTCTCTGTATTTCAAGGCGCCGTTCCTTGCTTTCGGCCTCCGCAGCGTTGCCGACCTTAACGGCCTCTTCCCGCGCTGCACGGAGTAACTCACTGTGCTTGGTTACTGCTTCATCTAGTAGTTTCTTCGCCTCGTTTCTTGTTCTCTGAATCTCCCGGTTGGCTACCAGTTGCTTGACAAAGTATCCAACCAGCATACCCAATATGAGAGCAAGGGCAATGATTATAAAAATATATTGCTCCATCTTTCCTCTCTATGTAGTTGCAATCGCACGTGCAGAACATTTCACGTCAATGATAACCCTTTATCGGGTCACCGTCAACCGACCTGATCGTGGCACACGATTGGCGGACCGGCCCGCCCGGCTGCCGGCGTACCCTTTGACACACAGGGCGATTGTCCGCCATAGTCGTCTCTGCGATCTTGCCCTTATCGGCAAAATACTCTATTCTAGATGGCATATATACCTGGCGGGTTAGCGCCCGGAATAAGGAGGAATTGCTATGGAGGGAGAAAGAGTTTCTCAGCACGAGTCGGTACGCCGGATGTACGAGAGGATCAAGAAAGACGGCATGACCAACATCTGGGACAGGTACGAAGCACAGGGGATGGGAGGCAACCCCGATCAGCGCTGTCCCTTCTGTATGGGGGGAGTTCGCTGCGATCTGTGCTCAAACGGACCATGCCGGGCCGACGTGGCCAAGGACAAGAGGGGTGTGTGCGGAATCACCGGAGACGGCATGGCGATGCGCATGATGCTGCTCAGAAACGTCCTGGGTGCCTCGACCTATCATTACCACGCGGACCAGACAGTCAAGACACTGAGGGCTACGGCAGAGGGCAAGACTCCCTTCGAGATCAGTGAGCCGGAGAAGCTGAAGAGCTTCGCCGCCCGGCTGGGCATAGACACAACGGGCCCCGAC
>JAWOGR010000124.1:0-5912 GCA_046496625.1 Dehalococcoidia bacterium
GTAACCGCTCCCGGTGAGGGGACCTTCACATATGACCGGGGAACAGCAGTCAATCTTGTCGCCGACGCTGAAGAAGGCTATCGATTTGTCAACTGGACCGGCGCTATTGGCACCATTGATGATGCCACTGATGCTTCAACGACTATAACAATGAATAGCGACTACGTCATCACTGCCAACTTTGCGGTGAAACCATCCTTGAACTGGCCGCTGATTGGCGGGATCCTGGGGGCGGTGATAGTAGTGGCGCTGGTGATTATCTTCGTGCGCAGAAAGTGAATTGCCTCGACAGCAAACCGATGAACTGAACTCTCCCGGGTCGAGAGGGCGGCCATATTAGGCCTGTTGGCGCTTGCGCTAGTGGCCTGACCCGGTCCGATCTGATGGGGTCCACGTCACTAGCTTGCCAGCCACCCATAGCCACTCCCGGCTATTGTTGCGAAAGCTGTAGATGAGCCTACCCTAAAGGAATGAACAATGCCAGGCCCATAAACAGCACCAGGAGGCCGACAACAACCAGGATTCCGCCTGTCACATCACGGGAGAGTTCAACAACGGATGGAGGCATCTTCTCGTAGATCTGGCCGTATCCGGACACGAGATGCGCATAGGCTATCCCCGGCAGCCTCTGATACAAGCCGTAAGACTGGCGGCATCTCGAAACGATGCGAAGGCGTACAGCCAGCCCATAGACTAGTCTTGGCAGCCTTCTGTAGAGCCAGTCGATATCCAGAGTAATGTAGTCTTTGCCGCCCAATCTGTGAACCAGCATCCAGAAGCCGAGGCCGGTAAACGCCAGGAGTTGCATGGTCTGCAACACTTTGCCGACGGTATAGGGCTGGTACTCAACCGTGAAAGGGAGGATGTTGTAGAGCATTGAAGGGTAGACTCCGATGGCGACACAGAGTCCGGCCGTTAGAGCCATAGCGACATACATGCCCACCGGCGTGTTTGCGGGCTTGAGGGAACGCTTGTCAGGCCCCAACCAGGTGAAATAGGGAAGCTTCAATCCGACGCTGAGGAACGTCGCGATTGAAACAAGGTACAGAATGAGAACGACCGCTTCCATGTGGGTGACTCCTGCGGCGTACACCACCATCGACTTGCTAACAAAACCGCTGAAAAGTGGAAATCCTGATATTGAGAATGCGCCTATCATATAGAGGGCAAGCGTGAGAGGCATAACCCGGGCTAAGCCGCCCAGTTCCGTAAGCTTGCTCCGGCCGGTTGTGTGTAGAACAACTCCTGTCCCCATGAACAGCAGCCCCTTGTAGAGCATATTGTTGAAGGCATGGGCTGTGGCACCGTTTATCGCCATTGCTGTCCCGATCCCTACAGCAGCGACCATATAGCCAACCTGGCTGATAATGTGGTAGGACAGCAAGCGACGGATATCGTTCTGGAGAAAGGCGAACACCACGCCGTAGACAGCCATGGCAGCTCCCACCCAGATGAGCGCCTCAAGACCAGCAAAGCAGCGGATGAGAGCATAGACTGCCACCTTCGTTGTGAAAGCACTCAGGAAAACGCTTCCGGTTGCTGTGGCTGCTGGATAAGCATCAGGCAGCCAGGCATGCAGCGGCGGTACTGCTGCGTTCACAGCGAAGCCTATGAGAATGAGATAAGAGGCTATCCCTCCTGCGATGGGGCCGACCAGAAGCGATCCGGTGCTGTCCGCATGAAGCCAGATGCCGGCAAGCAGCACAATGCCTCCCACGAAGTGCACCATGAAATAGCGCAGCCCTGCTCGGCCGGACTCTGGAGTGCGGCGCGACCAGATTAGCCAGGATGACCCCACCAGCATGACCTCCCAGAATACGAACAGGGTCAGCAGGTCACCGGCAAAGATCACGCCCAGTGAGCCGCCCACATAGAGTAGGGATGCTATCTGCTGCCCGGTATCTTTCAGGTGAAACCCGTAGATGCCACCCAAAAAAGCCACGACGACGAAGAAGTATCCGAAGGCCAGGCTTAGCCGATCCACCTGCAAGAGCACCAGTTCGTGATTGAGAAAGGGGACCGTCAGGTTTGCCTCCACATCCAGGTTCACTATCATTATGAAGGCCAGGAGTGGGAACGCCAGGCATGCGAGAGACCGAAGCCGGCGGGGTAACAGTGGTAGTACAACGACCCCCAGGATGAAGACTATCGCTGGTGGCAGACTACTCATCAACGCCATGATTGTCGTAATAGTCGTCCTTTCTCTGTAACCAGTAGTGTCCCAGCCACTTGGAAGAGAGGACAATCGTCACACAGCCAATCAGCCCGAACAGCGCAAAAAACCCCGGGATACCGTACCAGGCGAAATATCCGCCGCTTTGGGGCCGCAGGATATCGACCACCACGACGGGGATGAGAGCTATCAGAATTGCGACCAGTGCGCGCCTCACATGCCGACTCCCGGTTGTTTCCTACAGCTTCCTTAGACTGACGACCCAATCCCCTGTCCCGTATCGTTCACACCCCCACTCGAATCGTTCCTCGTCATCTCCATTAACATGACAGTACAGAGGTTTGGGATCCCGATCGGTCACGATTCTCAACGTCTCACCCGGCTTCAAGGCGGCCCACCTGTCAAGAAAGCCCCTCTCACCCACGGCATGCTTACTGCTCAAGTCCACGTGCCGCAGATCCAGTTCAGTCTTCTGCGATCCATTCTCCGCAGTTCTGATCAAGAACCCTCTGATTACTGCCGCAAAGCCCCCGAGTGTACACAGCAATGCTGCTGAGATGATGCCATACAGCAAGAACACCACCGCTGCAAACAGGCCTAGCCCTCCGAGGACGAGAGCCAGTCCCCACGGTGCGACTCTGCGCATCCCGGCTCCGCAATCCAGACACTCCCCTTCAATAGTGAGAACCCCGGGCCGGGGGTTTCCTATCTCCTTCTTTGCCTTGCACTCCGCACAGTAAGCGTTCAACACGATTTGCCCTCCCTCCTCTGGCTTTCTGCTCTTCTACTGCAACTCACCGGTCTCTTCGCCCTCCGGCATCCAGGTGCAAAGGGCACACAGCCTAACAAGAAAGCGCAGGCCTCCCGTCATCGGTCGGTGTCTCTACTCGATCCACTGCGCTCCTCCGGACACCGCCGAACACAGAAGGAAACTCCGCAAAGCTCCAACGATAATACCACCTATATATATCGTATCCGATTCTCGCCACAAAGCAATGGAGAGTTCCCCGGTATGAGAAGGTCTTTCTTCCGGATTCTTTGCCGGGAAATACCCTGACTCGGGCTAGGAAATCCACCGGCAAGAGTGGTCGCGAGGCAATCCAATGGGCAGGGTCTCGTTTATGCCATCACAGGGTTATCAGGCGCTTGCGTATGGCATACTTGATGAGGTCGGCTTTGCTGTGGAGGTTGAGCTTGTTCATCAGGTTGGTCTTGTACCATTCGACGGTCTTAGGGCTGACTACCAGCACTTCGGCTATTTCGCGGGCGGTGTGTCCTTCTGCGATCAGCTTAAGCGTTTCCCTCTCTCTGTCCGTGAGGAGTTGATAGGAACTCTTTTCTCCTTCTGTGTTTGGCTTCAGCTGACATTCTTCCACCAGAGCCGTTGCTGCTGAGGGTGACAGAAAGGAGTCACCTCTGTGGACAGCTTGAATGCCTGATGCGAGCTCCATGGGCGAAGCGGTCTTGGTGATGAACCCACGAGCCCCTGCCTCAATGACAGGGATGACATACTCGCTGTCATCGTACTGGGTGACGACCAACACCTTGGTCGCAGGGAACTGTCTGCGGATTCTGCGTGTAGCTTCCAGCCCTCCCATGTTGGGCATCGCCAGGTCCATGAGCACGACATCCGGTGCAAGCTGTCCGACCTTTTCCACAGCCTCCCGTCCGTCAGCGGCCTCACCAACTATCTCTATGTCGTCGGCCAGGGCCAGCAGGGATCGAATTCCCTGACGCACGAGAGTGTGATCATCTACTACCAGTACCTTTATCTTACTCATCTTGACTCGTCCGTGGCCACCGGGACTCTCACCACAACCTTTGTGCCCCGGCCCGGTCGAGATTCGATGTGACAGTTACCCCCGACTAGACGTACTCTTTCCTTCATCGTGAATACGCCTGCACCCCGACCGCCGGGATCAACCCGTGTAATCTTGCTGACGTCAAAGCCCTTCCCATCGTCCTCGATTCGTAACATGCACTCACTCACATTGCACTCGAACTTTATTGAAGCATTCTTTGCCTCTGAGTGCTCCAGGATATTGCCTATAGCTCCTTGAGCGACACGAAAGAGAGTTACCTCCGTCTCCGGTGCATAGCGCCGATCAGTATCTGTGAACTTTGCAGACACCTTGATGCCCTTGACTCGAAGAGTATCCTTGGCGTAGCGGTGGATTGCCGCAGGCATTCCGAGCTCATCAAGCAGGGTAGGACGGAGCTCCTTCATGAGTCTCAGTATTTCACTACCGGCGTACACTGCATGCGAGTGTGTCATCTCAAGCTGCTCCAGGAGTTCGGCGTCTGTGATTCCTTTCATCGCTGCCATTTCCTTGAGAGCCTGCAGGTTCAAGGTCAAGCTGGTCACCGTCTGGCTGGTCTCGTCATGAAGCTCACGGGCAATCCGTATTCGCTCCTGCTCCTGAGCTCTCAGAGCATGCCGAAGCAGGGTTTGATACCTTTCACTTGCGCTCGCCAGTCGCTCATAGAGCCATGCTTGATCGATGGCAGTGCCCAGATGGTCACCAATGGAACTGAGCAGCGAAACATCGCCAGCACCGAATCGCTCCGGCACATAGCTGGCGATATTCATCACGGCCACTATCTTGTCGTTTGTTTTCAACGGAACACTAACGAACGCCCTGATGCCTTCCGCACTTATCAGGTCGTGGCGAACAGCATACGGGTCTCTGGAAATATCCCCCAGGACGACGGGGTTACCGGTCTGTGCTACGCGTCCCGCTACCCCTTCACCAAGTGGTATTCGCATCTCTTCAGCATATCTCGGAGACAGACCACGTTGCACTCTGTAGTACAGTGCATCGGTATCCCCATCCAGGAACAGAATCCCTCCGATATCACTGTCGACAAGCTCCAGGACGTTGTCCAGCGTTACTCTCAAGATGGCATCCAGATCTCGGAGGCCGCTGATGGCACTGGATACACGGCTCAAAGCCAATAGCTGGTGATGCCGCCTCAGTAACTGGCTCTCCAGTTCCCTTTCCACGGTGACGTCCTTCCTTAGCTCGACTACTGCTGTGACGTTTCCGTCGCTGTCCCGGAGAGGGTAGGCGGTGATCTTCAGATAAGTATCGGTTCCGGCCATACGCGTGGGGTGAACAACGGTGGCTGTAGCACCACTCTCAAGGACTCTGCTGAGTGGACAGTCCCACAGAGGTGGACCGCACGGTCTGTCTCTGTTCTGAAACACCTTGTAGCAGACCTTTCCAATAGGTGCCGCCAGCGCAGACTCACTTCGTGCTGCGGAGTTGGCGAACCTGACCCGGTGTTCGCTATCCACCACCACGATACTATCTTCTACTCCGTCAAGTATGTCCTCAAGTGATAGGTCAAAGCCCGCGCCGGTAGTTCCTCTCTGGTTTCGCTGCTGCTTACTGGCCATTTGTGCCCCCGGCAATCATAGAATAGAGCGGCAGTGAGAGCTTGTCAAGCGTCGCGAACAGGGCCCATGAACTGCCGCCCCGGCACACTCAGGACCGTGGCAGGAGCCCACACGAATCGAACAGCAATGGCCTGTACTGCCTTGCACAGCAGCTTGTACTGCTGCTTCTGTGCTGACAACATACCGGTCTGTGCCCGACAGCGGGTGCCCGTGTTGAGAGAGCCATGTGAATGCTGATACCATAGTGAGGTTATCATCGCAAAATGCAGCAAACACAGGCAGATTCAGCACCCTTCGAAGACAGGCCACCGCGCAGCGAGATCGAGTGGCGCAGAGGAC
>JAWOGR010000049.1:0-5033 GCA_046496625.1 Dehalococcoidia bacterium
GTGGAGGAACTGCATGAGGTCATCGGCATGCTCACGGAAACGCCGGGGCTGTACGGACGCCTCAGTGCCAGGCGTAACCTTGAATACTTTGCAGGCTTCTACCCGATCGATGATGTGCCCCGCAGGGTTGAGAAGTACCTGAAGATGATGGATCTCTGGGAGCGCAGGGAGCACAGGACCGGCACGTTCTCCAAGGGCATGAAGCAGCGCCTTGCCCTGGCCAGAGCCCTGATGCATGAACCGAAGGTGCTCTTCCTTGATGAGCCCACATCAGGACTTGATCCCGAGGCCGCAGGCGAGGTGCGCCAGTTGATACGCAGGTTGGGTGAGGAGGGCTGCACAGTGTTCCTCTGCACGCACAATCTCGGTGAGGCGGAACTGCTGTGCAATCGCATCGCCGTTATCAACACGAAGCTGCTGGCCCTCGACACGGCTGAGAATCTGCGTCGGCGTTTCTTCCGGCGCAGGATAGTGATAGGTCTGGAATCCCGCGACCCGGATATCGCGGCGACGGTGAGGAGTCTGCCATTCGTCCAGGCCGTCGACGAAGATGAGTCCCGCCTGAGCGTGGACCTCTCAGATCCGGAACGCAACCGCCCCGAGCTGGTGAGGGCGATTGTCCGGGCCGGAGGGAACATCATCACCGTGTCCGAGGAGCAGCATTCGCTTGAGCAGGTATATCTCAGGCTGATCGAGGAGGAGAAAGCCGGTGACAACCAGGCGTCTTCGTAACATCCTGCGCAAGGAATGGGAGCTGCTGTTCACCGACCCGAACACCGCTCTCTTAGTCACGCTGCTTCCGCTCCTGGTCGTTGGTCAGGGTGTCGTCTACATCTGGCTCGCCTTCAGGTTCGGCGGTCAGGGCATGCTGGAAAGCCCCATCTTTCAGACAGCACTCGACAGGCTCTTGCAGGCCGTTCCGCAGGCAGGTGCTCTGCCCGAGCCGGAGCAGCTCCTTGTACTGCTGCTCAGCCAGTTCCAGTTCTTCCTCCTACTCATTCCTGTCATGATCGCCGTCGGTATAGCCACATTCAGTATCGTGGATGAAAAGTTAACAGGCAGTCTTGAGGCCCTGCTGGCAACACCGGTTAGAACCTGGGAGCTTCTCCTGGGCAAGACGCTGGCCGGGGCGGTACCCGCGCTTATCATGACCTGGGTCTCCGCAGGCGTCTTTCTGCTGGTTGTCAACCTCCTGGGCTGGGGAGACCTGAGCAGGCTCGTTCTCTCACCCAGCTGGTTCCTTATCCTCTTCCTGCTTACGCCGGCAGTCGCCATACTGAGCTTCATGCTCGGTGTCATCGGGTCATCTCGGGCAAAGGATGCCAAAGGCGCCCAGAACATGGTCCTCATCATCATCTTTCCCATCCTCGCCCTCATCGGCGTCCAGGTAACGGGAATCGTCTGGTTCACCCCCACCCTGACCTTGTTGCTGGCGCTGGCCATCCTCGGAGCCGACTACATCGCCCTGCGCGCAGCGGTGCGTCTTTTCCAGAGGGAATCCATCACTATCCAGTGGCGATAGTTCTGGATGGCGGCGAATATGCCGTGTAATCGCCACGCCGGCCTTGTTGCACCTGTTAGCGAACTGGTTGATTCACTTGGGTTACGGGAGCAATAAGCATGGAACAGTGTCGGCCTGCAGATAAGCTCCCGGCACTTGGATGGAATACTGCAGGGCCGGATATTCACCTAAGAGACCTCTTGACTCTCCGCTTACGGGAGGGTTTATACTGGTACCGAAGGCCTTCAAAACAGATACAACAGGAGAGTCATGTTCAAGATCGGCGATTTTTCCCGCCTGAGCTTCGTCACGGTGAAGACCCTGCATTACTACGACGAAATCGGTCTACTGAAACCGGTTAAGGTAGACCGATTCACCGGATACCGCTACTACTCAGCCGACCAGCTACCCCGACTCAATCACATCCGTAACCTCAAGTCACTCGGCCTCTCACTGGAGCAAATCGCAACTCTGATGAACGATAGCTTCAGTACCTCCCAGATGAGGAATATCCTTGTCCTGAAACAGGCCGAGTTACGACAGCGGATAGACGATGAACAACAGCGACTGGACAAGGTGGGCGAATTGCTGAAACAGATTGAAAAGGAGGATAAGATGCCGGATTACCAGGTGGTTATCAAAGAACTAGCACCCATTAAGATTGCCTCAGTCCGTGAGACGGTGCCGACGTACCATGACATTACCATGCTCATTGAGAAGCTCGCGCCCATATGGACCCAGCACTCGGCCAGCATCGCCGGGCCCTTCCTTGCCATATACCACGACATGGAATACCGCGAGAAAGACGTGGATATCGAGGCCGCCGTACCCGTCAGCAGAGATCTGACCCTGCCCGACACCATTAATGTCCGCGACCTTCCCGGTGAAGAGACAGCGGCGACGACCCTGCACCGCGGCCCTTACGAGACCATTGGCGACGCTTACACCGCTCTCATGCAATGGTGCGAGGCCAATGGCTATGAGTTGGCCGGGCCTGACCGCGAGGTCTACCTCACCAGTCCCAACGATACTCACGACCCTGCCAACTACGTGACTGAACTACAGCAGCCCGTTAGAAAGGCATAACCTCACATCGCGCGTCGCAGCCTCTCCTCAGCTCCCCTTCCCGGGAAGGGGAGCTGCTACCACATTCATGTTAGGCTTAACAAGAGGGCGCATTCTTCAGTGTTCCCTGTGGTGACTTTGGTAGATTGACATGAACTAAGGAGTCCCGTATCATCCAGCCATAGTCGAGTTGCCGGAAAACGACTGAACCAATAGAGAGAGATCATAACATGGTCGCCAGGGAGCAGGGACATGACTCTTAAGTGTCCGAAACTGTCGATGTCCCGCTTGTGCTGCGTTCGCTGACGAGGTAGAGAGAAGAGAGAATTGGGTATTATCATATTCTTAGCAGCATTCGCTGCTGAAATTGCACTGGCAGTCCTCTGTATCCGCACAAAATCGTATCACTACAGAATACGAAGAATTGTAAGAATAGTATCCCTTTCAACGATTCTGTTGCTGATGGTGTGGCTAGTGATTCGCTGGAGCCTTAGCTACCATGCTTTGATTGGCCTCCTGCTCATATTTGCCCTCATCGGGGCTGCTGTCCTGGTGCCCCGAAAGGACGAAAGAAGAGCATACAACACAGTACGTGTTGTTATGAAAGGAACGGGAATGACCGTGCTGATCTTTGTCCTAACACTGCCGGCCATTGTCTTTCCAGAATACCGGATGATAGAGGCGTCAGGCGAGTATCAGGTTGCAGCTGCTACTAGTACATACATTGACAACAATCGAGTTGAAACCTTTACGGATACGGGTGCGTTCAGAGCACTGAACGTGGGACTGTGGTATCCCGAAAATGCACAGCGAAAGTATCCTCTGATCATTTTCTCACATGGGGGTATAAGCAGTAGATCAAGTAATGAGTCCCTTTACCACGAATTAGCGAGCAATGGTTATGTTGTATGCTCAATCGACCACACATATCACAGTCTGTTCACCACTGACGAAAACGGACGTACGATTCTCATCGATATCGGCTATCTGCGTGAACTCAATCGCGAGGACGCCAAATCCGACAGGCAGCAAAGCTATGAATACTATCAAGAATGGATGAAAACACGTACCGGGGACATAAGCTTTGTGATTGATTACATTCTATCAGAAGCAACGAATGAGACTTCTGACCAGGTATACAGGGTTGTAGACACAGCAAGAATCGGTGTCATCGGGCATTCCCTCGGCGGTTCGGCAGCCCTCGGCATAGGCAGAATGAGGGATGATGTTAGTGCCGTCATTGCCCTTGAAGCTCCCTTTCTGTGTGACATAGAGGGTGTTGAGGATGGCGAGTTTGTCTTTGTAAGCGTGGCATATCCTGTGCCATTGCTCAATGTATATTCGGACAGCTCATGGAGCCATCTGTCCGAGTGGCCACAGTACAGGCAGAACTATAACTTGCTTTCCGATACCAGCGCGACTGTCTTCAATGTCCACATTGCTGGTGCAGGCCACTTTTCTCTAACTGATCTGGCGCTGACCAGTCCATTATTGACACGCATGTTGAACGGGTTTAGGTCAACAACCGGTGCTGAATCCTTGCTCAAGGCAATCAACAGGATAAGCATGGGGTTTTTCGATTGCTACCTGAAAGGTAAAGGCGAATTCACCCCAGAAAGTCCGGCTCAAATGCGCATCGAAGACCTTCAGTAAGTGATAGAAGACTTGAGTACCATAGAGTCTATTGGGAATGGTCTTGATCTTTGCTGACGAAAACAGGACCTTGAAGTATAAGGCTAGTTGTCGGGGGTACGGTCAGAACTATTTGGAGGAGTGCTGGATCCGCGCCTGCGGCAGCACTGGAAGACACCGAGAAGACAAGGGTGTGCGCAGTCCCCGGCGCCACTGCCCTTCTCGAGAGCCCGGGGCTACCGCGATTCATAGGTAAGAATCTAAAAGACCGCTCGCGCCGGTGCTATGTATGCATATCGCGGCGTCTAATCTGTATGGTGTCCCCGGATTCCCGCAGAGACCAAATATAAAGACCTGCCCCCCCTCAGTCACGCGCCAGGCTGCAGTCTTGCGCAGTCAGAACGTACTTGCGAATCATGTTGCGGGATAGGCCCATTGAGCATGATATCTCGTGAATGCCACGTCCAGCCAGCCATTGCCTGATTACCTCTCGAATCTCCACTTGAGAAACCTCCTTGTATGCCATTGCCGCTCCTTTGTGATGACCCTGCGACAAGGGTACTGATTTGTTCCCCGGGTGGGTCAAAGATCGCGGTTAAGTGGTGGGTCAATGTTGGTGGTGAGAAAACCTTCTCCTGGGTCAAAGCCCGCGGTTTTTTACAGACTGGGCGTGACTTCTAGCAGGGTGCTGGAAAACCCCGTTTGGGGTCAAAATGGCCGGGTTTCTAGCTTCAGAATTCGAGCGGTTCTTGCTCGTTTTGCCCTTCTTCATCACCCTGCTAGGGAATCGCCTTGTTTTCACAGGTTCCTCCGATATCACATTATGAGACTACAA
>JAWOGR010000072.1:0-4277 GCA_046496625.1 Dehalococcoidia bacterium
GGCCGCCAGAATTGTGACGAGCTTGCGGCCAGCAGTCGTCGCGCTGATAGCCGCAGCTGCGTATTCTGTAGCCGATAAAGGGATAACCGATATATGGGGAATCGTCATAGTGGTAGCCGCGTTCGCGGTGCTTAGAGTCCGCAGGATACACCCTGTTCTCGTACTTGTTATCGCCGGCGTGGCAGGAATCATAATATACATTTGAATGGGGGCTGTGACCTTGCCCCAACTCGTTCAAAGCCTTGACAGGCGCCGGTACCGATGATAATATTAGTATATTAGTGGGTACTAATAATAGTATGGAAGGTCGAGCACAACTGCAGGAAAGCACCGAGGAGCAGGCGGCGCTCTTCAGCGCGTTGTCTGACCCCACGCGCCTCAGGCTTCTGAAGCGTCTGCAGCGTCAGCGCCGTCCGGATGCACTCTGCGTCAACGCTCTTGCCGGCCTGTTGGGGGTATCTCAGTCGGCTGTGTCCCAACACCTGCGGGTGCTAAAGGGGATCGGACTGGTGAAGGGCGAGCGGCGGGGATATCATGTGCATTACTTCCTCAACCAGGATGTGCTGGATAAGTGCCTGAGGCTCACATCAGCGGTTCTCAGTGTTGAAGAATCGCAGGAGGAGCAGTTGTGCAAAGAGCATTGTCATGAAAGGAGGGAACAGGATGTGTCATAGTGGTGAATGTGGCTGCGAGCGACACGCCGGGCCTGCACCTGCCTACCATCACGAGGGCAGTTGCTGCTGTGGCCCGGGTCATGCACTGCGGCGGTTTCGAACCAGGGAAGAAGCCGCCGGACAACTCGAGGAGTACCTGAAACAGCTCAGGGCCGAGGCGGGGGCCGTAGAGGAACGGCTTACCGAGCTGAAGAAAGGCTAGGCATACCGGTTTGCCATCGCATTACAGGGCGATTATTGAGGTAGCGGGGCTAACCAAGCGTTACGGCGAGGTTCTAGCTGTGGATGACATCAGCTTTGATGTCGGCCAGGGTGAGTTGTTCGGCTTCCTCGGCCCTAACGGTGCCGGCAAGACTACTGCGATCAATCTGCTGACAGGTCTGGCCCGTCTGGATCGCGGGACGATCCGCATCGGGGGTATCGACTGCACGCATGATCCCAAGGCGGGCCAGCGCCTGGTCGGCACAGTTCCTGATGAAAGCAACCTCTATCCCGAGTTGACCGGCTATGAGAACCTCTGTTTCTGCGCGGCGCTCTACGGTGTACCGAAACGACCCCGCGAAAGGCGGGCGCGGGAACTGCTTGATACTTTCGGCCTGAGCGGTGCCGCCGACCGCAAGTTCGAGGGATACTCCAAGGGTATGAAGCGTAAGCTGACCTTTGCCGCAGGCATCATACACGAGCCGCCCATCCTCTTTCTTGACGAGCCGACCACGGGGATAGATGTTGCCAGCGCACGCCAGGTGCGAGGGATAGTCTCCGATCTCCATAGCCAGGGAATCACCATCTTCCTTACCACCCACTATATCGAAGAGGCGGAGCGACTATGTGAAAGGATCGCCTTCATAGTCAACGGTCGAATAGTCAGGACCGACGGAACGAAGGATCTCCTGCAGCCGGTACAGAGCAAGAACGTGCTTCGTCTGGCCGCCTCCGGACCTGTGTCGAACATCTCTGGCGAGATGAATGCGGCCTTCCCGGGTTATGTGTTTCAACCCGCAGACGGTGGGCAGCTATGGGTCGAATCCGCAGAGCAGATCAACCTCGCTCCTCTAACACGTTTTCTCGAAGAACGGGGCATTCAGGTCAGCGAGGCCCGGCGTCATCTGCCTTCACTTGAGGATGTATTCGTGGAGGTTACCGGCATCGAAGCCGACCTTATGAAGAAGGAGAAGGAGAAGGGCGGAGGACCAGGAGGAGGAAACCAGTGAAGCGCTGGATCGCGTTTCGGAGCATAATAGCCAAGGATGTGCGGACCTACTACCTCAAGCCGCCCAATATCAGCTGGGGTATGATATTCCCCCTGGCATGGACAGGCATGTTCTTCATCAGGGCCGGGCACGGACTGGACAGCATTCCCGATCTGCTGCCGGGAGTGATGACCATCTCCATTCTCTTCGGTACAACATCCATGCTGGCGGTGACCATCACCTTCGAGAAGAGGCAGCGCTCGTTTGACAGGCTGCTGCTGGCGCCCATACCGCTCGAGCTGTTGATGCTGGCCAAGACCTCCGGGGCGATTCTGTTCGGGATAGCCAACGCGTTCGTCCCTGTGATAATCGCAGCGTTCCTGGCAGATCTGTCCGGAGTTGCCTGGTCGCTGGTCATACCGGCTATCCTTCTGATCGCTATTGCGTCCACCTTCCTGGGCCTTCTGATCGCAGTCTCCGTTAGCCAGGTGTTCGAGGCGCAGACCTTCTCGAACTTCTTCCGCTTCCCTATGATATTCCTGTGCGGGCTGTTCATCCCGATCCTGACTCTTCCCGTCTTTATCCGGCCGCTATCCTTCGCACTTCCCCTGACCTATGGTGTGGACATACTGCACGGGGCAGTACATGGCGGCAACATTATGTCCCCTGCAGCCAGCTTCCTGATTCTGGGCGCGTTCTGCATCGGCCTGTTTATGTTCAGCCTGTACAACATCAAGCGCAAGTGGATTCTGTGACGGGCACAGGGGAGTAAGACGGGCATGTCTGTTTTGCCCCGGGGTGTCTACACCTCGGGCTTGATGCCCAGGAAGACTACGCTGCTGCCGGGCTCTATCTCGCTGTGCTCAAAAGGAATTACCCGCGGCGAGAATCCGGCATTGCCGATGAGGCGCAACCAGTCTTCCTGACTGAATAGCCCGCAGGTGTGCCGGTCATACTCACAGCGAATTCCGTCGCCCTCCCTAAGGAGAAAGGCGAAATCCACTGTGTAGGAGGTGTCGGCCGGGTCGGGGTCGTGAACCCATTCCAGGTAGCGCATGCCCCTTCCTTCGCCGTCATGCCCTCCGTGGCCGGTCAGGGGGCGAAACGTCTCGCGCGTGTAGTCGGGTGCGAACAGGGCAACACCGCCCTGCCGGCAGTGTATGAACGCGGTCTCGATGGCCCGGCTGAGGTCGTCCTCAGTGCTCATGTATGAGATGGCGTCGTGTATGAATACGGAATCGAACTCGCGACCGAGCCTTGTGCTGCGCATGTCGCCCTGTACGTGTTCGCATTCGGGGTTCAGGGTGCGGCTGACCGCCAGCATTTCGGGAGAGAGGTCGACAAGGGTGATCCTGAAATGAGCTTTGAGATGCGAAGTGTTGTTGCCGCCGCCGCTGCCCAGTTCAAGCAGCGTCTTCGGGGGCATGGCAGAGGCGTGCACAATAGCCTGGCGGTAGTACTCCGCTTCTTCGGCATAATCGGCAGGTGCCGATAGCAGCTGCCACCATGAAGCAAGTGCTGTATACATCCGTGTTGTTCGCTCCGACAATGCTCAGCCTCCTATCCGGGATTCAGGCTCGCGATAAGCGAGGATCCAGAACTCCCTTTTTGACATAGCCACCGCTGCTACCTGGGATGAAACGGCCGATAAGCGATCATCTCCATCATATGACTCAATGCTCACATCGATGCCCGACCGGCGCATCTCAGCGCTACCCGGGCAAACTGAGACTCGCTCCATTGGATGCTATCACATCCCTGTACCAGTAGGCCGAGTCCTTCAACGTCCTCTTCTGCGTGCCGTAATCGACATGGATGAGTCCGAAACGCTCGCGGTATCCTTCGGTCCATTCGAAGTTGTCCATGATGGACCACTGGAAGTAACCGAGAACCTCAACGCCGGCCTGAGAGGCCCTTTTCAGCTCCAGAAGGTAGCGACGGAGAAAGTCGATACGTTGCGGGTCATGAACATTGCCGTCCAGCGAAACCCAGTCGATGTTCGACATTCCGTTCTCGGTAACAAGGATCGGCAGCCCGTATCTCTCCCGGTAGAACCTGGGTCCCCAGTAGAGTCCTTCGGGCAGTACGGGGAAGTTGAACGCCGTCATGGCCTGGCCTACGGGAAGCGGCACGATCTCGGGCCGGCCGTCTTCGCCGGCGCGTGTCGGCTGGCTGAAGTATATGTTGACGCCGAAGGAATCCAGCGGCTGGCAGATAGTCTTCATATCCCCGTCGTCGAATACCGGCATGTCGGCTCCGAACAACGCCAGGGCGTCCTCGGGATACCGACCGAGAAACACGGGATCGGTCCACCATGTATTGTTCCAGCAAGTCCTGTCGGTAATGGAGAACATGGCCTGCCTTGCGGCCTCGATGTCCTCAGGGCTTTCGGTCGCCGGAGTGTTGACCAGGC
>JAWOGR010000091.1:0-7124 GCA_046496625.1 Dehalococcoidia bacterium
CCGAGAACCTTACCGTCATCGGCGTGGCAGATCATCTTGACGAGTCCGGCAGTCTCGTCCATGGCGACGGCACGGCCGCTGGCGAGAAAGGGGAACTTAGTTACACTGTAGGGAATGCCTTCCTCCTTTGCCTCCTTCTCAGACATGCCGACGCCGGCCACCGGGGGGAAGGTGTAGACACAGGTTGGCACGGCCCGGTAGTCGGTCTTCCGGCGGCGCCCGAGAGCGTTCTCAACGGCTATCTCGCCTTCATAGGAGGCAACGTGGGCCACCATGTGCTTGCCCAGGACATCGCCTATTGCGTATATCCCGTCTACATTCGTCTCAAGATACTGGTTCACCTTGACGGCTCCGCCATCAGTATTCACGCCCGCCTCAGATAGGCCGAGGTCTTGTGTGTAGGGTCGTCGACCGGTAGCCATGAGAACCATCTCTCCGCGTACCACCTGCTCGCCCTCGGCGGTATCCCAGCAGACTTCGATACCCTGATCCGTCTTCCTGAGACATGTGACGGCAGCTCCAATTATAGTCTGTATGCCCTGCCTGGATAGGGTCTGGGCAAAACGCCGCCCGACCTCCTCGTCGACAGGTTCCAGCAGAAGAGGGCGTCTCTTCAGTATTGTGACCCTGGATCCCAGTGCGCTGAAGATGCTGGCGAACTCTACACCGACGTGACTGCCGCCGACAACGATGAGGCTTTCGGGGAGTTTCTCCAGCTCAAGAATGTCATCTGTGGTCAGCACCCCGGGCAGGTCAAGCCCGTCAATGGGCAGCAGCGATGACTCGGAACCCGTGGCGATTACGACCTTCCCGGTCGCTATCTCGGTATCGTTAACCCTGATCAGGTGTGGGGACACAAGGCGACCGGTCCCCCGGTGCACGCTTATCCTGTTCGCCTTCATCAGTTGCTCGACGCCCCCCACCAGCTTCTCCACCACCTTCCTCTTGTGGGCCATAATCCGTGACAGATCTGCCTTCACCCCCTGCACCTCTATACCGTAATCACCGGCCCTGCTGGCATATGTGAAGACCTCGGCGCTTCTGACAAGGGCCTTTGTGGGTATGCAGCCCCTGTTGAGACAGGTGCCACCGAGCCTGTCCTTCTCGATCAAAGAGACCTTAGCTCCCATATGTGCGGCGTGAATGGCGGCCACGTAACCACCCGGTCCTCCGCCTATTATCACTATGTCGCTTTCAGTCATCTGTCCGTATGCTCAATAAGCATATGCCTATACAGGCGTCGGGGTCAACCCCCCGAATCCTTCCGGCCCTTCATCTCCCAGCGCAGGTCCAGTTGCCTGAACGCCCTGGCGTCATCCAGCCGTCTGATGGGAGTGTTACGGGGCGCGGAGTGCAGCACCTCAGGATTCTCTTCGGCATCCCTGGCGATTTCCTTCATGGCGGCGATGTACTCGTCAAGCGTCTCCTTGCTCTCCGTCTCGGTGGGCTCGGTCATGAGAGCCTCGCTGACTATGAGGGGGAAGTATACCGTAGGCGGATGCAGGCCGTAATCGAGTAGCCTCTTGGCGATGTCCAGAGTGGATACTCCCATGGCCTTCTGCTTCTTCCCTGAGAACACGACCTCGTGCATGCAGGTGCGGTCGTAGGGCAGGTGGTAGTACTCCTTCAGCTTCTCTTTGAGATAGTTGGCGTTCAGGACGGCGTCCTCACTGATCCGCTTCAGGCCTTCGACTCCGAGCGAGCGTGCGTAGGCATAGGCTTTGACCATTACCCCGAAGTTCCCGTAGAAAGTTGCGATCCTTCCTATAGTTTTAGAAGGAGAGGTGAACCGGTACCGGCCGTCGTCCTCAATCACTACGGGCGTCGGCATGAAGTCCGCGAGGTTCTCCCTGGCACAGACGGGGCCCGAGCCGGGGCCACCCCCACCGTGGGGGGTGCTGAAGGTCTTGTGAAGATTAAGCTGGACATAGTCAAAGCCCAGATCACCGAACCTGGCTTTGCCCAGGAGAGCGTTCAGATTTGCTCCGTCGCCGCCGAGAAGGCCGCCGCGGTCGTGGACCAGTTTGGCGATCTCGGCGATCTTGGGGTCGAAAAGTCCAAGTGTCGAGGGCATGGTCAGGGTCAGAGCGGCAACCTCCTCGTCCATCATCGAGTCGAGGCTATTGAGATCGAGGTCGCCGTTCTCGTCGGAAGCTACGACGCCCGTCTCCATTCCGCACATGGCAGCGCTGGCGGGGTTCGTTCCGTGGGATGAGTCTGTCAGCAGTATCCTGTGGCGTTTGCTGTCTCCCCGGTGTTGGTGATACGCCCTGACCATTAGCAGGCCGGCCAACTCACCGTGTGCCCCGGCCACCGGGACGAGACTGGTAGCATCCATTCCGGTAACCTCGGCCAGATACTCCTGCAGCCGGTGCATCAGCTCGAGCGCTCCCTGGAGCGACTCCTCTGGCTGATAGGGGTGTAGCCCTGTGAATCCGGGAAGCCTGGCCACATCCTCATGCCACTTGGGGTTGTACTTCATGGTGCAGCTTCCCAGGGGATAGAATCCGCTGTCAACGCCGTAGTTGAGCTTGCTCAGGGCTGTGAAGTATCTCACTAGGTCGACCTCGCTCACCTCAGGCATATCGAGTTCCCGGCGGAGCAGATCATCCGGGGGCATCGCGCTCGGAGGCACATCCAGACCGGGGAGGGTGCAGCCGATTCTGCCCGGTTTGCTTATATCGGGTAGCAAATCATGACGTTTCATAATCTCTTTCCTTCTAGAACGACCCCAGCGTCTTCATGAGCCTGTCGATCTCCTGCTTTGTGTTGACCTCGGTGACGCACAGCAGCATGCCGTTGTCAACCAGATGGCCGATATCCAGGCCCCCCACTATCTTATCCTCAAGTAGAGCCTCGTTGATTCGGGATGGTGTAACAGGACAGCGAACGGCGAACTCCTTGAAGAAGGGCTGTGGGAATGCCAGCGAATATCCTTTGAGCTTCTCTATCGCCGCAGCTGCATAGTGGGCCTTGTGATAGCAGAGTTCGGCTACCTGTCTGAGCCCTGTCTTGCCCATGGCGGCAAGGTAGACCGCTGCCGCCAGTGCCATCAACGATTCGCTGGTGCAGATATTCGATGTCGCCCGCTCACGTCGAATGTACTGCTCGCGGGTTACGAGGGTCATCACGTAGCCCGGGTTGCCGTCGACATCGACTGTCTTGCCGATGATCCTTCCCGGCATCCGGCGTATATAGTCTTTGCGGCAGGCGAACAGGCCGAGATATGGACCCCCGAGACTCATCGGGATGCCCAGAGGCTGACCCTCGCCGACGACGATATCAACTCCGTATTCGCCGGGCGGCCTGTACATGCCCAGGGAGATCGGGTCCACTATGGCGATGACGAGGGTTCCGGCGTCGTGGGCCTTCTGAACATATGATTCCAGGGGCTCAAAGTGGCCGAAGAAGTTCGGCTGCTGGGCTATGAGACAGGCGCAATCGGCCGGAAGATCGCCTGAGTCGGACTCCACCGTCAGCAGCGGCAGGCTCCTGCCGCGACAATAGGTGTCGAGTACCTCCCGATAGGTCGGGTTCACGCTGGCAAGCACCGCCACCTTGCTGCGGTCCGTTATGGCGCAGGCCATCATGGCGGCTTCGGCGGCAGAGGTGCTGCCGTCATACATGCCGGCATTACTCACTTCCATGCCGGTTAGCTCGCTGATCATAGATTGGAACTCATATACCGACTGCAGCGTGCCCTGGCTCACTTCGGCCTGGTAGGGCGTGTACGCCGTGTAGAACTCACTGCGACCGATGATGTGATCAACGACACCGGGAATGAAGTGGCGGTAGCTGCCCGCTCCCAGGAAGCAGGCACAGCCATCCAGGCCGGCATTCGAGCTCGCCAGTCGCCCCAGTTCTTTCTTCAGTTCAAGCTCGGACAGGGCAGGTGGCAGGTTGAACCGGGGATTGCGGAACTCCTCCGGTATATCCCGGAACAGCTCTTCGATCGAGTCGACCCCGATATCCCGAAGCATGGCATTGCGGTCGGCCTCTGTATTCGGTAAGTATGGTAATGGCATCGTATCTGTCATCCTGTTCTGGCTCTGCACGTTATGCAGAAGCCTCTGCCTCATACTTGTCGTACTCGTCGCTGTTCATCAGCGCGTCCAGTTCCGAGGCGTCGCTCAACTCCAGTTTGACCAGCCAGCCTGCGCCGTAAGGATCATCGTTCACCAGCTTGGGCTCATCAACGGCGCTCTGGTTGATCTCCAGCACCTTTCCGCTGGCCGGAGAGAACAGGTCGGAGACTGCCTTTACCGATTCGACCTCGCCCATCTTCTTGAACTGCTCGACCTGAGTGCCCGGCGCCGGCAGATCGAGGAAGACGATGTCGCCGAGCTGGGTCTGGGCGTAGTTGGCGAGCCCCATCTTCCCTTTGTTCTCGGGCTCGGGACACAGCCATTCGTGGTCCTTTGTATACCTGTATTCCTTCGGGTTCATCTCACACTCCTCTCTTATAGAATCGCTTGTTGACTATGCGTGCCGGGACCGGCCTGTTGCGGATAGAAACCTCGATCCCGGTGTCGATAGCGGATAGCTCCACAGGAACGTAACCGAGGCCGATGTTGAATCCCAGCGTAGGTGAATAACCACCGCTGGTGACCCTGCCTACCTCCTGCCCCGACCCGAGAATCGGGTAGCCCGGGCGGGCTATCTCCCGACCCTCCATCCGAAAGCCCACGAGCTTACGCCTGATGCCCTGCCGCTTGATCTCGAGCAGAGCCTTCCTGCCCACGAAGTCATCCCTGTCGAGGTCCACCAGCCATCCCAGGTCGGCCTCGAAGGGATTGGTGTTAGAATCCATATCCTGCCCGCATAGCAGCATGCCGGCCTCCAGCCTGAGGCTGTCGCGTGCCCCCAGGCCGCACGGCTTCACTCCCTGCTCCATAAAAGACTCCCACAGCGGCACTCCGTCTGATGCGGCGGCGATCATCTCGAAACCGTCCTCTCCAGTATATCCGGTTCTGGCAGCGAACACGCTGATGCCGTCTATCTCCGTTCGGGCATACCCGAAGCGGGGTAGATGAGAGACGCTCTGCAGGCTCTTAAGGTCACTAACAGCCGGGCCCTGCACAGCCACCATAGCGGTGTCGGCGGACTCGTCGTCGATGGCAATGTCGGGGTCGGAGCCCGACCAGCGTGATAGCCAGGCATGCTTCTCATGGATGTTGGCCGCGTTCCACACTATCAGGTAGCGCTCGTCCTCGACGCAAAAGAGCCAGAGGTCGTCAAGGATGCCGCCGTTCTCCAGGCACATCATATTGAGCATGGATGAACCTGCCTCCATCTTCAGTACCGGCCTGGTCAGTATCCGGTCGAGAAACACGCGGGCCTCCTTGCCGCTCACCCGGACCCGCCCCATATCGGAGACATCGAAGATGCCAGCCGCAGAACGGACGGCCTTGTGTTCATCAAGAACGGATGTGTACCAGACCGGCAAGTCCCAGCCTGCGAAGTCTATCATCCTCGCTTTCAGCTTGTGGTGTATGTCGTTGAGCGGTGTCTTCTTCAGCGCTTCGGTCATCCAGTTCCTCGCTTATCAGTTTTAGAGCATGCTCCGGTCGTTTCTCAGTTAAGCAAAAGAGGAGAACTCGTCTCCAACGAATTCTCCCCCCTGTTTCTTAACCCTGAGAGATTATCCGCGCGCTCCCGCGGCGGACTTGCCCCGTCGGTGACCTCCCGCTGAGGTCTTTCCAGGGATTCGGTTTACGGCAGTCCTTTTGCCTGAGAGTTTCGAAGCCGGGATTTCAGCCCCTGCCCCTTGCACCTTCGGCTCCCTGTACAGGATCTCTCCTGCCGTAACGCAAGAACCTCGTTTCGGTTTTTTAGCACACACCGGGCGCATCTGTCAAACTCGATTGAGAGCGCCGACCTGGACTTGCGAACGGCTTGGCGATCTATGGAAGCGCATGGTGATGCGTCGGGTAGGTGAGGACCGGGAGGACACCGATACGAAACGCAGAGGCGTTCTCCAATGGTGCATCGGGCCAGTCTACTGTTCACCGATTCCGGCTGCTAGTGCAGATGTCTGTCCGTTCCCTCCCGCTCCCCGAAGATGCTGCTGCTGCACAGGTCTTGCAGCGTCTTGCTGAGCCCTGCCACGTATTCGTCCACTTGCTTGCGGTCGAATTGTATTACCCTCTCCGCAGTCTTCCGGCAGTAATCGCAGCGGTAGCACTCGGAGAGGCAGTTCTGTTTGCGGAAGAAGTCGATGAAGCCATCCAGGGCCCGGTTGTCGATATGGAGTTCCGGGGGTGGCGCGATGCCATGGCTCTGTGTACCCGGTGGACCGGCGTTGACGAACCCGATCTTGGGGACGAGACAGTTCAGAATGTCATGCAGGTTTCCCTCGTAGTGTCGCGAGGAGTATGCCGCAGCAGCCTTCAGTATGCGTTCGGTGGGCATCGCGCGGCCGCTGATCTTGAACATCTCAATGCCGATCTCCTCGTACAGGTGCAGGTCTTCCGGCCTTATCCAGCGGCACTTGATGTTCTCGGACATGTCTGTCAGCCGGTCCAGGGTGCAACGGATGGTGCAGTAGTCAATGTAGCAGCCATGCATGGGGTTGTAGCTCTGGCTGGCATGTCCCAGACCGTCGTGGTGATAATACTCGTAGGGACACTGATACAGGCACAGGTTGTTGGCCAGTACGATGATCTCGCACCTGACTGCCTTCGTGATTGCCTCGAGCGTCCTGAAGTCCCGGTTCACGTGGAAATCGAGGTTGATGGAATCAGCGCCCAGCGACTCGAAGAACCGCGCCCGCGCTACGTTGTTTACATGAGCTATGGTCGATATGCGAATCTTGAGTTGCGGGAACTGGCGCTTTATCAGCTCTACCAGGTAGGGGATAGTAACCGTCACGCTATCGACGCCGATGCTGCTGATCCAGTCAAGGTGCTCCAGCAACTCCCGGTGGGTGCCCCTGTCCCACTCCATGTTGCTCATACTGGGAGCATTGAGGAGGTAGTCGAACTTCAGTCCGGCTGCATGGGCTTGCTTGATATACTCCCCGGCCCGTTCCCTGGTCATGTCCACGTTGTCGGGACTCGATCCGCCGGTGCCGATAAGTGAGGTGGACAGTACGCCGTACAGGTCTATGCCGGCCTCCAGCCGGC
>JAWOGR010000001.1:0-5657 GCA_046496625.1 Dehalococcoidia bacterium
CCCTGGGTACACTGGCCGGAGACCATGCTCACTTACCTGGCAGAGGAAAGAGTACTCTTCTCCTGCGACCTCTTCGGTTCCCATCTGGCAACGTCAGACCTTTTTGTGGCCGACGATGGACAGGCCTACGAACCGGCTAAGAGGTACTTTGCCGAGATCATGATGCCTTTCCGCACCAGCATAGAGAAGCACCTGAAGAGATTGGAAAAATACGAGATCGATGTCATCGCTCCCAGCCACGGTCCTCTCTATGCCACGCCCTATTTCATCGTGGAAGCCTATCGGAGCTGGGTGTTCGATCCGCCGAAGAACATAGTGGTTCTGCCTTACGTCTCTATGCACGGCAGCACCCAGAAGATGGTTAACTACCTTGTCGAGGTCCTGGCCGGCGAAGGTGTTGCGGTCAAGCAGTTCGACCTGACTGTCACGGACATCGGGAAGCTGGCGATGGCGCTGGTGGACGCGGCAACCCTCGTGATAGGTACGCCTACGGTCCTGGTTGGTCCGCATCCTGCCGTTGCCTATGCCGCGTTGCTGGCCAATGCCTTGAGACCGGGACTTCGCTTCGTGTCCGTCATCGGTTCATACGGCTGGGGCAGCAAGGCAGTTGAACAGCTCAAGGGCATGATCCCCAACCTCAAGGCGGAACTGCTGGACCCGGTCATCGTCAAGGGATTGCCGGGAGATGATGATCTCCGGGCCCTGGACAGCCTGGCTCGAACCATCGTGGAGAAGCACAAAGAGCACGGCTTTGCTTGATCGACTCATCCATTAGATGTGGTCGGTATGTGTAAGCGTCGGGCAATCGGATAGGGGTGATGGGATATGGATGAAGGAAGGAGGTAGCGAGATGTATGCGAAAATGCTCGTTCCACTCGACGGGTCGGCGCTGGCGGAGTGTGTCCTGCCCCATGCCAAGGCGATAGCTAAGGGGTGTACCGTTAGAGAGATCGTCCTCCTCAGAGTTGTGGAGCCTCCGCCCACCATGGGAGCTGAGGGTATCGACTTCGTGGCACTGCAAAGCGCTGACAAGGACGCGGCAGGGGCTTATCTGGCAAGGATAGAGTCTCAGCTTAGCGCGGAGGGGTTCAAGGCCAGTTCGCAGGTGGTGGCGGGCAGAGCAGCGGAGGCTATCAGCGATTTCGTTCATAACAACCAGGTAGACCTGATAGCCCTGGCCACGCACGGACGTTCCGGCATAAGCCGCCTGGTTTTTGGCAGTGTGGCGGACAGGCTGATACGCTCCGCATCCGTTCCGGTACTACTGGTCAGGCCCAAAGCCGATGAGCGCGCTGCCTAGCCCTGTTACGGGCTCTGACGTGGAGTGGCTGTCCGGCCATGGGTAGTAAGCTGCCAGATTAGGTGTGAGAATACCCAGAGGGGCGTCTCTGCCTCGGCTGCTGGAGTATGCTGAAGCAGGGCGACAGTGATAAGTGGCATTCTCTGAAGGAGAGGCCTGACCTACAAGGGGGTAGATAGAATGTGGAAATGTACCAATTGCCATCACGTGGAGTTCAGCACTGACAAACCTTCAAAATGCCCGGTCTGCGGTGCCGAGTCAGAGAAACTCGTCGCGCACTCGGTGCCGGGCGTCAATGGAACCAAGACTCCTAAGAATCTCAGGGTCGGCTTCATAGCGGAGTCCCAGGCCCACCTGAGGAACCTGGCTTATGCCATGAAGGCCGAGCAAGAGGGCTATGCCCAGGTGGCGAGGCTGTTTCGAGCCATCGCCGAAGCCGAGGCGGTTCATGCCTTCAACCATGTCCGCCTTCTGGGCGCTGTTTCCGACACGCAGGAGAACCTGGAGAGCGCCTTTGAAAAGGAGAACCTGGCTGCCAGCACGTATCCTCAGTTCATCAGCGAGGCAAACGAGGAGGACAACACGGGAGTGGCAACGGTCTTGAGTTATTCCCGTGATGTTGAGAAGGGTCATGCCCGGCTATACAAGAAGGCACTGGCCCACATGATGGCTGAAGAGGAGGTCGAGTACTACGTTTGCCAGGTATGTGGCTACGTCTCCGACGGATCCCTTCCCGACGAGTGCCCTATCTGCGGCGCTCCCAAGGAGAAGTTCAGGAAGGTCGTCTAGCCCGGCAGGCGGGGGTTGTCGCCCGCGAATCATGTATAGGGGGTGTCATATGGCGAAGTTCACGGAGGTAGCGAAGACTGATGAGCTAAAGAGCGGCATGATGAAGTCCGTAATGGCAGGTGGACGCGAAGTTCTGCTGGCAAGGGTGGGTGATACCTACTACGCCACCGATGGCCGCTGCCCTCATATGAAGGGAGAGCTCTCCCGGGGCAGACTCGACGGGACTGTCGTCACCTGCCCGCGTCACGGTTCCCAGTTCGATGTAAGCAGCGGCCAGATGGTCAGGTGGTTGAAGGGAGGAATTGTGGGGAAGATGGCAGGCGTCATGAAGCGGCCGTCCAACATCACTGTATACGAGGTGAAAATCGAAGACGACAGGGTCCTCGTGAAGATCTAGCGATCGGATTCCAGCCTCACCCCGACGAGTAGAGGTAGCCGCGCGTGTGACTGAGACGAGCATTATGGTGGTGGCAAATAGCAGAGTTATACATCTGGAGGTGCAAGATGAATGAGGATTTCAAGGCAACGCTTATGGTCAACAATGAGCCTATCGAGCTGAACCCCTTCACCGAGCAGTTTCTGGCTCGAACCGTACTGGGAGCAGTCTCCTCACTACGAGGAGCAGAGGACGTACACAAGCTGGAGATGCACCTGGAACGGGGCGACGTCGAGATTTATGTCAACGGCAGCCAGCTGCCCGTCACCCCTTTCCCGGGGGATATCATGACAAATACCATAAAAGGCCTCGTCTCCACACTGAAAGGTGTTGGAGAGATAGAGAGCGTACACGTCGAAGTAAAGGCATAGTAGCCGGATTGCTTTACGGGACGCAGTGCCGGGTTTTAGCCCGGTGCATGAGAGAACAGCATATCAAGGGTCTCATCCCCACTGGTGCGGATGAGTCTCGAAGAGTGCAGGGAGCAAGATGGAAGGGAGGCCTTTCATTACGGGGCTAATCGGATGACGAAGCTTACCTTCTACGGTGGCATCAGGGAGATCGGAGGCAATAAGATCCTCCTGGAGGATGACAGGGGAACGTTCCTTCTGGACTTCGGATTTCCCTACAGCAAGTATCGGGACTTCTACGAGGAGTATCTAAAACCCCGTCCCGGGGCGGGTCTACTCGACCTGCTGGTAATGGGGCTGTTACCATCGATCGAGGGCATATACCGTGCCGACCTGGGCACGGAAGTCCTCTGGCAGCAGTTTCGCGGCGCGGACCGTTACCGCAGGATGGAGAGGCTGGACGGTGTTCTGCTCTCCCATGCCCACCTCGACCACTCCGGCCACATCGCTTTCCTGAGGGAAGACATCCCGGTGTACGCTACGGCGACTACGGCGTTCATCGCCAAGGCAGTACAGGACTCGGGGATATCATCCTTCGACCAACAGGTGTGCTACTTCACACCCAGGGTGGAGGAGTGCCTGAAGGGATGGAAGCAGGGGGCCTACGTCGCCAGCGGTAGCCAGGACCGCCAGCGGCGTTTCCGTGTTGCCAACAGGCATGAACTGAGCGAGGAGGCCGAGAGCTTCTGGTTAAGAGCCCCCAGACAGAAGAAGCTGGTCTCCCAGCCTTTGGAGGATATCCATCTGTGCGGTCTTAATTTGCGCTGCTTTCCCCTGGACCACTCCATACCCGGTGCCTGCGCCTGGGGGATCGAGACAGGCTCGGGCTGGGTGATCTACAGCGGCGACCTGCGCCTGCACGGCAAACAGGGCAGACTTACCGAGTCTTTCATAAAAGAGGCAGCCAGTCTGCACCCCAGGGCTTTGATCCTCGAGGGCACGAATGTCAACAAGACAACGAACTCACCCGAGCAGGACGTATACGATAATGCCATCAAAGAGATCAACGATGCTCGTGGCCTGGTGATCGCAGATTTCCCACCCAGAGATGTAAACCGGCTCCTTACCTTCCTGCAGGTCGCCAGGGACACAGGAAGAAAGCTCACCATCCTGCCCAAGGACGCCTATCTGCTCAAGACAGTGCGCCTTCTCGAGCCGGAGATACCGGACATAGCTAAAGAGGACTCTATCGTTATCTACCAGGAGACCACAGCGGCCAGAAGCCCTACCACATGGTTAAGGAACATCTACCAGGAATACTCCGACAAGGTCGTTCTGGCCAGCGATGTCAGGTCCCACCAGGCGGACTTCATCCTCTGCTTCAGCTTCTGGGACTTGAATGAGTTGCCCAGCATAGAGCCCGGGGAAGGTAGCCTATACGTGTTCAGCTCCAGCGAGCCTCATAATGAAGAACAGGAGATGGACTTTCGCCGTCTGCACGCCTGGCTGCGGCGCTTTCGAATGCGGGGATTCGGCCTCCCCTTTGAGAAGAACGGTCGTTGGGAGATTCCGGAAGCGGAGAAAGGGCTGCATGCCTCAGGGCATGCTTGCGGCCCCGACCTGCTGAGAATAGCCCGCGAGATTCGACCTGAGATACTGATACCGGTGCACTCGGAACAACCCGAGTATTACGTGGAGAACCTGAGCAACAGCGGGATGGGTATCATACTCCCCGCGGAAGGCGGAACAGTCGAAGTATGATCCGCTGATTGGTCGTGCCGCCTGGCTAGGCCTGCAGTTCTCTGCTCAGCGAAGCCAGCTTGTCCCGCATACTCCGGGCTTCGTCGCGACGGTCATCGATCTTGATCGTGGTCACCACCCTGGCTACACCCTCCCCGAAAGCCGCCTCGTGCATCTTCCTCACCACCGCCAGTATGCGGCCGAGGTCGGCCTCCACAATCGTGCCCATGGCGGTGGCCTCGTACTTAACGTCCTCTTCGGCCTGCAAGACCCTGACCGCCCGGGCAACATACCTGCTCACCGAGGGGGTCTTCGTTCCCAGTGGGACGACGCTGATCTCTGCTATCGCCATTTTCCTCCTCCCTTGCGCGTGCCAGGCTCTTCACACCTTTGCTGTCGCTGGTTCAGAAACATCCTCCCAACATTGTACCACGGGGGCAACAGTCCGGGTGGACACGATACGAGAGAGAAGTCCGCACAGCTTCTCGCTATCGCCGCTGCAGGAGTGTCGAGACATCCCAATTGCCATGCGCGCTCGATTGTGCCGGAACCTGTCTCATCGATCGTGGTGTTCAGAATTCTGCATCGATTCAGTATAATGTCACCGTTGATCATCGACTTTCACACCCACATTTTTCCTCCCTGGCTGAGGGAACGGCGCGACGAGTACATCAAGAGCGACCCCTGCTTCGGCTCCCTTTACTCCGGGCCGAGGGCGAAGATGGCAACAGCCGAAGAACTGGTTGCCGGCATGGACGAGGCGGGCATCGACATGTCCGTCGTTCTGAACATCGGATGGGCGAGTCATCAACTCTGTGTGCAGACCAACGAATACATACTGGATTCTGTGTCGCGCCATCCGACAAGGCTTATCGGATTCTGTGCGATCCAGCCCAAGGCAGGCGATGCCGCCATAGCTGAAATGGAGCGATGCGCCGCGGCCGGTGCTCGCGGGATTGGTGAATTGAGGTCGGATATGCAGGGCTTCGACCTGTCCGACGAGCGAACAATGCATCCTATGATCGATGCTGCGATGAAGCAC
>JAWOGR010000037.1:0-4275 GCA_046496625.1 Dehalococcoidia bacterium
TGAAAGTTGTTCTGCTGGAGAACATCCCCGGGAAGGGAAGGGCCGGAGAGATAAAAGAGGTAAGCGCGGGCTTTGCCAGGAACTTCCTGCTGCCTCGTGGCCTGGCCGTGGTAGCAACCCCCGCGATCATCAAGGAGACAGAGTTGAGGCTACAGAAGGAAGTGAAGGCCGAGAGCCTCGACCGGGACAAACTGCTTGAACTCGCGGAGCAGATCGAGGGCAAGGAGCTTCGCTTCACGGCCCGTGCAGGTGCTGGTGACCGCCTGTTTGGCTCTGTTACCGCTGCCGATATAGCTGAGGAGCTGAGTCAGGTGGTGGGCTCCGCCGTCGATAAGAAGAAGATCGATATAGAGAAACCTATACGTCAGGCAGGGAGTCACGAGGTTATCGTCAGGCTGGCGGGAGACATCAAGCCGCAGATAATCGTGGTCATTGAGGAGGAACAGGATTAGGCATGGTGGAGGGGAGAGTGCCGCCTCATGACATTGAGGCTGAAGAGGCAGTCATCGGGTCGCTCCTGATTGACCCTGATGCCATACTGAGGGTTCAATCATCGCTCGCGGCTGATGATTTTCTGTCCGAGACGAATCGTGCCATATACCAGGCCTGTGTCTCACTCTATCAGCGTAACGAAGTGATCAACCAGATCACAGTAGCTCATGAATTGATGCGCCAGGACAAGCTGGAGCAAGTGGGCGGCGCGGCTTTCCTCAGTCATCTCATAGGCAATGTGCCGACATCGCTTCATGCTGAGTATTATGCTCAGATCGTGTCCAACACCGCGATAATGCGGCGCCTGATCGGCGCCGCAGGACAGATCGAGGCCCTTGGCTATGAGGGCAGCCCTGATATCGAGACCAGCCTCAACAAAGCCGAGGATATACTCTTTCAGGTCCGTATGCGGCGCGAGACGCGGGACTTTGTGCCTATTCGGGATGCCTTGGGCCGCTATTTCGAGGAGGCCGGAACCCCTACCGCAGAGCGGGAGGGAGAGCTGACCAGTGTGAGGACCGGTTTTGCTGCACTGGACGATTTTCTGGGGGGATTGCAGAGGTCCGATCTGGTTGTACTGGCCGCCAGGCCGAGCCTGGGAAAGACGAGTCTGGCTCTGAATATAGCCAGGAGTGCCGCCGTGAACCAGAAGGCTTGTGTGGCCTTGTGCAGCCTGGAGATGTCCCGGGAAGCAATTGTGCAGAGGCTGCTATCAAGCGAGTCCGGCGTAGAGATCAGGAATGTCCGTCTCGGACGCTTCGGCGAGGTTGATGAGGCGAGGATAATGGAGGCGAGCGGAGTCCTGTCCGAGGCGCCGATCTACATCGACGATTCACCACAGCTTCGAGTTCTGGACATAAGAAGCAAGGTACGGCGTCTGCACTTCGAGCGCAACGTCGACCTGATCATAGTTGACTATCTGCAGCTCATACAGGGCGATGGCAGGAACGAGACCCGCGTGCAGGAGATCAGCAAGATAACAAGATCTCTGAAAGCCCTGGCCAGGGAATTGGACACGCCCGTGCTGGCCGTGTCCCAGCTCAGCAGGGCGGTAGAGTGGAGGGCTTCACACATTCCGCAGCTCTCCGACCTGCGTGAGAGCGGCAGCATCGAGCAAGATGCCGATGTTGTTATGTTCATCTACCGGGACGACATGTATCACTCAGTCGAAGAGTGGAGCAAGCTGCATGACATCGAAAAGGAGCCCTATCCTCGCGGCCTCGCGGACATCATCATAGCCAAGCACCGCAACGGCCCTACAGGACAGCTTAAGCTGCGCTTCGTGGGGCGAACCGCGAAGTTTGTCAGTCTGGAGGCCGAGCCGGTGACGGCTTCATGAGGGTTGTGACATGCCGAATCGGCCATCGTCAAGTCATAAAACGGTAGAAGATTCGGTCGTGTTGCCCGGCTCTTTCTTCACCACCACCATGCCGGAGATTCACGATCTGGCCGAACTGAAGACCGTGCTGTACGCTACGTATCTTGTCGTGCGCAGGCAGGACGACGCCGGGCCCGATGCCATCGGCCTTACACGCCAGGAGTTAGAGGCTGAGATCACACGGCTGTCACCCGGGTTGACCGAGGAAGCCCTGCACCGGGCGCTGGCATCGGCCGTCGAGCATGGGGCTCTGGCACACAAGGCCCTCGACATAGATGGAGTGCTTGAGGACGTCTATTTCCTGGCTCCATCGGTGTGCATCGGGTACCGACGGCCGGGTGCGAACATCTTTACGCTCTACGAGCAGAACATAGGCATGATAACGCCGATGATCGCCGAGGAACTCAAGGAGGCGGAGAGGCTGTATCCGCCGTTATGGGTTGAAGAAGCCTTCAAGGAGGCGGTCAAGCTGAACAAGCGTAGCTGGAAGTACATAGCCCGCATTCTGGAGAGGTGGGCTAGCGAAGGCAAGGACAGTGGAGAACATAAAGGAAACGCTGAAGAAGGTGGCCCTGACAAGTACATCAAAGGCAAGTACGGGCACCTCGTCAAGAGGTGAGGCAACTTCGTCGTCCGCTGAGGCAACAGGCGAAATCTGCCCTGTCTGCAGAGGAGCCGAGTTTGTCCATCCGCTGCTGGACTCGGGTAAGGCCGACTATAGCCGGGTGGTGCCCTGCATCTGCAGTAAGGGAGAACTCAGAAGGAGAAAGACGGAGTTTCTTACTAAGTATAGCAACCTGGGAACTCTCTCACAGCTCACGTTCGACAATCTGTCGGCCAGGGGAAAGACCGCTAATGCCGCTTCGCAGGATCACTTCGAAAGGCTGTGCCAGGTGGCCAGCTCCTTTGCCGACGATCCCCGGGGATGGCTGGTTGTGTCAGGTCCCGGAGGTTCCGGCAAGACGCATCTTGCCTGTGCTGTCGCCAACCGTCGGTTGGCCGCAGGAGAGCCGGTCTGCTACATCGGTGCCGCCGACCTCCTCGATCACCTGCGTCTGGCTTTCAGTCCTACCAGCGACACAACTCACGACGAGCTGTTTGACCAGGTGAAGAATGTGCCCCTGTTAGTTCTTGATGATCTTACCCTGGGAAGCGCCACTGCCTGGGCGAAAGACAAGCTGGAGCAACTCCTAAATCACCGTTTCAACGCCCGGCTGGCCACGGTCATCACCACGGATACGCCGCCGGAGAGAATGGATGAGCGTCTGCGCGGACACCTCGCCGATGGCGAGTTCTGTCGGGTGTGGACGATCGACGGGGAATGGCCTTTCGAGTACCGGGATGGTCTGGAACTCGAGCTCTTGCGGAATATGGCCTTTGACAACTTCGATCATAAGAGGATGGAGCTTCCCCAGGAGCAGCGTCAGAACATACGCCAGGCCTTCAACCTGGCATCCGGATTCGCCCGATCGCCGGAGGGATGGTTGATATTCCAGGGCGTCAATGGCTGCGGGAAGACTCATCTTGCCGCTGCTATCGGCAACTATCGGCGGGCGCAGGGAGAGGCGGTCTTCTTTGTGGTAGTGCCCGACCTTCTGGATCGCCTGCGCTCCTCGTTCAGCCCCGAGAGCAAGATACCCTACGACAGGTTTTTCGAGAAGATCAGGGAGACACCGCTCTTGATACTCGACGACTTCGGAGAGCAGTCGGCTACGCCCTGGGCGCAGGAAAAGCTCTATCAACTGATGAACCACCGCTACAATGCGAGGCTGCCCATGGTTGTGACAACCTGTCTATCACTGGACGAAATCGAGACGCGGATCAGTTCGAGAATGGTCGACCCCAGGATAAGCCTTGTCTTCAACATCACCGCTCCTGACTATCGGGGCAATGTGAAGCCTGTGCGACAGCCCAAGCGCTACTGACCCGCCTGCGGGTGCCGGGCGGACAGCAGTCAGCCCAGGAGCGATCTGATCGGGCTGGCGGGCTACAGCAACGGGTATAGGAAAGGACGGGTGTCCACAAGTGGTGAACACCCGCCCTTAGTTGTTTCTACGACCGAAGAGGTCTTATCTGCCCATTCTGCTCTTGTTGAAGCAGTCGTTGCAGTACACTGGCCTCTCTTCTCGGGGCTCAAATGGTACTTCGGTCTCACAGCCACACTCCGCACATACGGCGGCGAACATCTGGCGGGGAGCCCTGAAGTCGTTGCCCGAGCTGCGCTGTGACTTCTTAGCGCGCCGGCATTCGGGGCAACGTCTGGGCTCGTTCTGCAATCCGCGAGATGCATAGAACTCTTGCTCACCAGCGGTGAACTCGAAATCCTGTCCGCAATCGGCGCAATGGAGCGACTTGTCCTGAAAGCTCATTGGATGACCTCCTTTCTCAAAAATAGTTGGTTTGCG
>JAWOGR010000052.1:0-4215 GCA_046496625.1 Dehalococcoidia bacterium
CATAACTCGGAGCTATCTCAGAAAACAGCTTCTCAACTACCTTCTTATCGGTGACAAAGCTCAGGGCATCACGGCGCGAGGCAAGGCTGTCACTCTTACCCAGTGTGATCATCTTCTCGGCAAGGCTGCGGACTTCTTTGGCCTTAGCCTCAGTAGTCGTAATGCTCTCGTGTGCCAGCAGCGCCGTAACCTGATTTCGATACAAAGCCAGCCGATGCTCCGTTCTTCTGCCCAGTTTCCTTCCTGCTAACTTGTGTCTCATCCCATCTTCTTCAGAGCGGGAGCCCCCGTATTTGCCATCAACTCCTCCACCTCCGCTCGAGACTTGGCACCCAGACCGGGCAGAGGCGGCAGACCCTCCCTGCCCTTCTCTATCAGCTGCCCGAGCGTGAGAATACCCGCTCTCTTCAGGCTATTGTAGGAGCGAGTCGACAGATTCAGTTCCTCCAACGGAGTGTCGTATTGCTCGGGCAAGATCGACAAATCTCTGGCCATCGGGACCTCAAGGTCCCTGAAGGCACAGAACTGGTTAATCAGAATTGTAGCGCTCTGGCTGAGCGCCTCCCAGGGTGAGATAGTAGCATCCGTCCATATCTCCAGCACGAGTCTCTCCGGGCTATCTTCCTCGCCGGGCCTGACAGACTCCACAATGAAGTTGACCTTCCTCACCGGTGTGAAGATGGCGTCTATCGTCAGAGCCCCGACAGGTAGACCGTCGGTTGACCTGGCAGGCACATAGCCTCTTCCCAGTTCGACGTTGAACTCAACGTAAAGCCTTGCCTCCGGAGAATCAAGAGCAGCCAGAAAGAGCTCGGGGTTGGCGATGCGAAAGTCACTTGATGGCCTGATATCACCGGCACTGATCTTGCCTTCCCCCTGTGCCTCGAGGATCAGTTGCCCTGGCTCGTAGGAGAGAGGATAGAGCCTCAACTGCTTGACGTTCATCACGAACTCCATAGCATCCTCTTTCGTGTGAGGAATGGGAGAGAACTCATGCTGAATGCCTTCGATCCTGAGCCATGTCACAGCAGCACCGGGCAACGAACTGAGAAGCACACGTCGAAGGGCGTTGCCCAGCGTAGTGCCGAAACCCGGCTCCAGAGGCTCTGCAACAAAGCGACCATGGGTGCCTGCACCTTCAACACATGTTACAGTTGGAATCGATAATCCCGTCATAGCTTACCTTGAGTAGAACCCGACAACGGCTTTCTCGTTGAACCGGGGTTCCACGTCGTCCTTGGTGGGCAGACCCGCCACCGTGCCGGTCATACCTTCCTTGTCCAGGCTCAACCAGTTAGGAATCAGTCTACCCTCAACCTCCTCAACTATCCTCTTGTAGTACTCAGTCTTCATGCTGGCGTCGCGCCACTTGATGATGTCTCCTGCCTTCACTATGAACGAAGGAATATCGGTCTTCCGTCCATTGACGGTGATGTGACCGTGACAGACCACCTGTCTGGCCTGAGCGCGAGAATCAGCGAAGCCGAGGCGATAGACCACGTTATCGAGTCTCCTCTCCAGCAATATGAGAAGGTTATCTCCATGAGTCTCTGACCCCTTCTTCGCCTCGGCAAAGAACCTTCGAAACTGCCGCTCCAGAACACCGTAGCTGAAGCGAACCTTCTGCTTCTCCCTCAACTGAAGCCCGCGATCAGATATCACGTTACGCCGCCGGCCCCTGGAACGCCCGAACGCAGGCGCACTTCTCTTCTCCACGGGACACTTGGGTGTAGCACACCTCTCGCCCTTGAGCATTAGCTTCTCCCCAAAGCGGCGACATCTTCGACACACGGGACCTGTGTAACGCGCCATCCTATACTCTTCTCCTCCCTCGCGGTCGACAGCCATTGTGAGGAATGGGGGTAATATCTCTGATAGCGGTAACCGTGATACCTGATGCCTGCAGTGCACGAATCGCCGCCTCGCGTCCACTACCCGGGCCTTTCACGTACACCTCAACACGGCGCATGCCATCACCGGCCGCCCGATGGGCGGCATCCCTGGCCGCTAACTGAGCCGCATAGGCAGTGCCCTTTCTCGAGCCTTTGAAGCCGGCACTCCCGGAGCTACCCCACGCGATAACATTGCCCTGCATATCGGTAATCGCGATACTGGTATTGTTGAAGGTGGACTGAACGTATGCCTTACCTTCGCTGACCTTCCTCTGCGTTCTGCGAGTCTTCTTCTTTTTAGGCATTGGTCAAAACATGCTCCTTACTTCTTAGATACGCCGCGCCGCTGCCCGCGACCCGCCACCGTCTTCTTCGGCCCCCTCTTGGTACGGGCGTTCGTGCGTGTCCGCTGTCCGTGAACCGGCAGTCTCATACGGTGCCGCGTGCCTCTGTAGCAGTTGATCTCAATGAGCCGCTTGATATCGGACTGGACTTCTCTCCTGAGATCACCCTCTACCCTATACTCTTTGTCAACGACATCTCGAATCCGTCCTACCTGCTCTTCACTGAGATCCTTGACCCTTACTCTGGGATCGACATCAGTAGCAGTCATGATCCGCTGGCTTGCCGTAGCACCTATGCCGAAAATGCGCTGAAGCGCCACTCCAACCGGTCTGTCCTTAGGTAGATCTACGCCTGCAATACGTGCCATTGTTTACCCCTGCCTCTGCTTGTGCTTTGGGTTCTCGCAGATGACCCTGACAACACCGTCGCGCCTGACGACCTTGCACTTTCTGCACATCGGCTTCACCGAGGCTCTTACTTTCATTTCAATACCAAACAGGCAAACCCTGCTATCTTACGCTTTCTCAGGCTTCCTGTCAAACTACTTCAGCCGATATGTAACCCTGCCCCGACTCAGATCGTATGGTGACAGCTCAACCAGAACTCTGTCGCCGGGCAGAATCTTGATATAGTGCTTCCTCATCTTACCTGAGATATGAGCCAGTACCTGATGCCCGTTGGCCAGTTCCACCCTGAACATCGTATTAGGCAAGACGATAGTGACCTTGCCTTCGACTTCAATCCGTTCCTTCTTGGTCATATGTCTGCCTGTGCCTAGACGAGTATCTCAACCCCGTCATCCATCACAGCAACAGTGTGCTCAAAATGCGCTGAGAGGCTGCCGTCGGCGGTGAGCACCGTCCATCGGTTGTCTGCCACTCTGGTATGCCAGTCTCCGGCGTTGACCATGGGCTCGATAGCCAGAGTCATCCCCCGTCGCAACAGGAGTCTCTTCCCGGTCGAGAAATTCGGTATCTCAGGCTCTTCATGAAGGTCTCGTCCTACTCCATGGCCGCTGTATTCCCTGACTACAGAGAACCCCCTTGACTCGACGTGGTGCTGAATGGCAGATGAGATCTCATCAATCGACGCTCCCTTCGAGGCCCGGGCTATTGCTTCCTCAATGCTACCCTCGGTAACCGAGATCAACTCCTCAGCCTCTCTGCTTATCCGTCCCACGCCCACGGTCACGGCGGCATCGGTGTGAAAACCGTCGAGATTCACTCCCACGTCCAGCGACACGATGTCCCCCTCCTCCAGAATGCGCTCACCGGGAATGCCATGCACTATCTCGTCATTCACAGACACACACAAGTTCGCAGGGAAGCCACGATAGTCCCTGAAAGAAGCAACGACCCCCCGTCTCTCCGATTCTTCGGCCACTATTCCGTCAAACAGGTCGGTCCTGACGCCGGGTCTGACCTCCATTCTCAGTCTATCAAAGATGCCTGCAAGAATTCTGCCACATCTGCGCATGGTGGCTATCTCTTCATCAGATTTTATCACTACCATCTAATCTATTCTACCGCTGCCCGGCTACGTTGTCATCCTTCGAGGGCAGTCCCGCTCAGTCGGTCGATACCTGCGATCTCAGAGCAGAGACTATTCCATCCGCTACCCCATCGATCCCCAGGTTGCCGTCTACCCTGACCAGCCTGTTCTGCCGATCATAGTGCTCGACCAGCGGACTGTTCTCAGCGAGAAAGACACTCAACCGCGTCCTCACTGTCTCCTGTCTGTCATCAGGGCGTTGATATAGTTCGCAACCACACCTATCGCACCTGCCTGCTGTTCTGGGTGGCGAACTGACGTCATGATAAGGCGCCTGACAGGTGCGGCAAAGCCATCTGCCGCTGAGGCGCCTCACCAGCTCTTCATCCGCCACTTCGATATATATAGCCCTGTCTATGCGTTTGCCACGCTCATCAAGGGCTTGATCCAGAACATCGGCCTGATGTACAGTGCGGGGAAACCCATC
>JAWOGR010000003.1:0-3944 GCA_046496625.1 Dehalococcoidia bacterium
GAAGCAGGCGTATCGCTTCGCCCAGGTCTTCCAGGTGTCACTGAATGAGTCTGGTTGGATGGCGCTGCACTGCACAAGTCCTGAGGGTTGTGCAACTACTATCTTCCGTGTCTGACTCTGCGGAACGCGTCAATCCCGTTGATGGTATTCAGCCAGTTTCTCTACCCTTTGGGTCACGTCTTCCGAATAGCTGTGTTGCCTCAACCCCGTCAGCATTACCTCAAGATATGTGTGGGGTGGTCGTCCTGGCTCCAGTGACGTTGTGAAAGCATATGCCTTAGCTTTCATACGGACACCGTTAGCCTCTATCTCTATATCTGTAGGCTCCACACCTTCGTACATTGTTAACACAGCTAGTTTCTCCCTCGGAATGCGATAGATGACGCCATGCACTATGTCATCTAGATTGTTAGTTCTAACCACGTTTGCAGCTAGTCCGCCCCAACGTTTAGACTGAACGTTGAAGGCAAGTCTGTACCCTTTGGCTACTGCCCGCTTGCAGGCCAGCCATTCTCCGATGCGGGTCATCATCTGGCCCATATTGAGGTTTGAACCATACGCAAAGTACCATATGTTGGTATCATTCATTGGCTCAGACCTCTTGAAGACATCATATGCTGATCGTTCTCCAATCACAAGTGGAGAGAACGATTGAACAGGTGTAAGGAAAATGCAGGGGCAAGCTACAATGCGGCCAGTGATGCTTCGTGGGTTTCGAGGTCCTCGGTACTATGGAGCACGAAGCGGATCCTCTTCACGTGCTTGATCTTCGGGATGGTCTCCGCGATAGCGCTGAAGGCGACACGGGCGGCATCCTCCACAGGGTAACCGAAGGCACCGGCGGAGATGGCGGGAAAGGCAATCGAATCTATCTTGTGCTCATCGGCAAGCATCAATGCATTGCGGTAGCACCTTGCCAGTAGTTCATCTTCCGGCTTGTCCATGCCATAGACCGGCCCCAGGCAGTGGATGACATAACCGTTGGGCAGGTTGTGCCCGCCGGTGATCACGGCTTCACCCGGTTTGATTGGAGCCAGCGGATGACACTCTTCGGCGAGTCCCGGGCCGGCAGCACGGTGAATCGCACCCGCCACTCCTCCGCCCATCCTGAGTTGGGCATTCGCGGCATTGACGACAGCCGTTATGTCTCCCTGCGAGGCTATGTCGCCTCTAACACACTCGATCGCGACTCCCGATATCGTCTTACTCATGGTCAGCACCCCCTGTTTGGTGATCTGTAGCAGCGACTGTAGATGAATCGTGAACCCACGGTGTTCACAGTTCCCATTGCCTTTTGTGAGTGACCGTGCAGATAAGCCGGAGATATCCGGTCACAACCTCACGGACTGCTACTCGCAGGCTACCGTTGCGTTAGTTCGCTCCGAGTTCAGAAGTGCAGTTGGGGCATCTGGTAGCTTTAATCGCTATGCTCGTGAAGCAGTACGGGCATTCCCTGGTGCTTGGCGGGGGCTCGGCTTCGGCTGCCTTCTGGCGCGCGTGCATCTTCCCAATCGGCCTAATCACCAGGAAGAAGATCGCCGCTGCGATTATGAGGAAACTGACAAGCGTGTTTATGAACAAACCATAGTTGATAGTGACAGCGCCAGCTTCCCGGGCCGCCGCGAGCGAGGGATAGGGTCCCGGCGGAATGCCCTCTCTGAGCACGACAAACAGATCGGCAAAATCCACATTGCCGAGTGCCAGGCCTATCGGCGGCATGATAACGTCGCTCACCAGCGAACCTATTATGGCCCCGAATGCGACACCGATGACGATACCCACAGCCATGTCAACCACATTGCCCCGCATTATGAAGTTCTTGAAGTCCTGTAACATCTGTTTCCTCCTTAAAGAGTCCTGCAAGTGGTATGGTAGCAGGGGGTTAACGTGGCGGTCGCTACCAATGGAATTCTAGTCCCATGCTTCCTGCAAGTCAATACCGAGCATTGCTGCCAGCCATTATGGGCCGCTCCAGCCTTCAGAGTACTCTGGATCAGACTGGCCGCCGCGTCTGACACGAAGCTGCTGTGCCCTCGTCGGCATTGTGTAGCGACGACTGGTGGTCGAAGAGTTGCGGAGTCCGGTGTGCAAACGCTGTCTGACGAGGTTCCCCGTAGTCGCTGTCGGGGCACTGCTCACGCCTGCTCGGTGGTGCCTTCCTGCCTGAGTACTCTGGTGAAGCGTCGGACCTTCTCCAGCACATCCTGAGCCGTTGTACTGGTGGGGTCGGTCAGAACCGCTTCTTCGGCGTATTGAACTGCCTTGTCGGTGTTGAGGTAAGACATGTGTGCAACAGCCAGGTCGGTCATTATGTTTGCGTTGTTTGGCTGAACGCGGTGTGCTTCTTCAAGGCAGGAAAGCCCCCGGGGTTTGTCACCACTGCAGTACACAGCCCAGCCTAACCCGCGCAAGTACTCGCCATTTTCCCGATTCTTCTCAAGTGCTTTCTCAAACTCCTGAATGGCCTCACCCCATCGGCGCCCAATCGAGCATATGAAGCCGAGTATGTAGTGATAATCGGGCTTCTCCGGCTTGATGTTTATGGCCTTCTTGATATGCGTCTCTGCGGCTTCTAACTCCCGCAGCGTAAGAAAGATGTCGCCCAGGTAGGCATTGGCATGCTCGACGGCTATAGGCTCATCCGGGTACCGGATGAGTATGTATCGATAGGTCTCTATAGCCTTATCGTAGTCGCCTTGCTCGATCGAAACGCGGGCCTCGTCCCATATCGAGTGCAACTCAGGAACGTCTTCGTTGGTCATGGCCTTCTCAAGGGGAGCTACCGGCCCTATGATACCACAGCGGGGGGACAAGTCAATGTCCACGCGGTCGGCCGGTCTGGATCGCATCGAATCCGTACCTGGTCCGGATCTGGTCTACCGCTCTGTTCAACTGCTCCAGCTTCGCCGTGGAGGGACTGAACAGGCTGGCCTGCAGGCCGGCTTCGACAAGGTTGGATACGCCGATACCGATCAGCCGCACCGCCCTTCTCTCCGACTGCAGCACCTGACGAAGCAACGCGATGCCCGTCTCGAATATCTCCTGATCTGTATCGAAGCCATGTTTGAGCGTGCGGCTGCGGGTGATCGTTGAGAAGTCGGCCCACCTCATCTTCAGAGTCACGCACTTCGCCTGCTTGCCCTGCTTCCTCAGGTCGGCACCCACCCTCTCGCTTTGAGCCCACAGAGTTGCTTCCAGAGATGAAGGGTCGCGGGTATCCTCGGCGAGCGTGATCTCCCGGCTTATGGACTTCGCCTCACCGGGCGGTAGTACCTGGCTGTCATCAATGCCGTTGGCAAGACGATGCAGCATCTCTCCCGCCGAACCGAGGCGACTTCTCAAGGTGTGAGTAGGTGTTCGAGACAGGTCGCCTATCGTTGTTACCCCAAGGTCCCTCAGTACCTTCGCCGACTGCTTCCCGACACCGGGCAGCTTATCTACCGGCAGTGGCGCCAGAAAGTCTCGTTCTCCGTCCTGAGGCACTTCAACCAGGCCGTCCGGTTTGGAGGCATCAGAGGCAACCTTGGCCACTACTTTGCAGCTTGCGATGCCGATCGAGGCGCACAGCCCCAGTTCATCCCGTACTCGCTGCTTGATCTTGTGCGCCATCTGTCGAATGGAACCGTGCATAGACTCGAATCCTGTCACATCCAGATAGGCTTCGTCCATGCCCCTCGGTTCGATCGAGGGGGAGAAGTCGTTGATAATGGCCATGAACCTGCGTGAGAAGTCACCGTACCTCCTGAAGTCGGGCTCGATGAACATGGCGTCGGGGCACAGTCGTGCAGCAGTTACGGCCGGCATACCAGAGTGAAGACCGAAGGCTCTCGCTTCGTAGGAGGCTGTGGAGACCACTCCTCTGTGTTGAGGGCTGCCACCGACTACCACCGGCTTGCCCTTGAGGTCGGGGTTGAGAACCTGTTCCACTGCAACGAAGAAGGAAT
>JAWOGR010000061.1:0-6156 GCA_046496625.1 Dehalococcoidia bacterium
ATCAACAGGCTCTTCAATATGGTGAAGGTCAGATACATCGGAGAGGCTGAGATCAACAGATTCGATCCCCGGCATCTGAGCTTCTTCAACGTCAACAGCAGGGCCGACTTGATCAGAGCAGGCCAGATCGCCACCAGAGAAGCCGCCGACGGAACCCGTGCTTGACGTCATGCAGCATGAAACGCGGCTATGAGGTCGAATCGGGTTCGGTGCTTACTTCAGCGGCACTTGCAGTTTCCCTTAAGGGGCTCGGTCCCAATGTCTTGATCTCGGATATGAAATCTGTGATCACCTGCGCGAATCTCTGACCTTCGGCAGCCGACACCCACTCTAGCCTCAGTCTTTCCGACTCGACTCCTACATGCGCCAGGAGTCTCTTCAACAGCATGACTCTCCTCAACGTCTTGTAGTTCCCCTCCAGATAGTGACAGTCTCTGGGATGACATCCACCAACGAAGACACCGTCTGCGCCGAGGCGGAATGCGTGTAAGATATATACTGGATCTACTGCCCCCGAACACATGAGCCTTATCATTCTCATGTTCGGTGGATACTGAAGTCGGCTTATGCCGGCAAGATCAGCCCCGGCATAGGCACACCAGTTACAGCAGAAGCCGATGATCCGGGGCTCGAAGCTGTCCATCTTCATACTCCTATCAGAGCAGCGCTGATAGCTGCTGATATCTCCTCCCTCGTGAACCCTCTCTGCTGAGCAGCGCCGGAGGGACAGGACGCACAGCAAGTACCACAGCCCTTGCAGAGCGCCTCGTTCACCTCGGAAACTCCCTTCTCGCGGTTCACAGCTACGGCACTGTAAGGGCACATAGCCTCGCATATGCCGCAACCTGTACAGATCTTCTCGTTAACCGAAGCAACAATGCCCTCTCCCACCACATTCTCCCTGGTCAGCACTATCGAGGCGCGCGAGGCAGCCGCTTTCGCCTGGGCAATGCTCTCCTCAATGGATTTGGGCGCGTGGGCCAGCCCGCAGACAAACACGCCCTCTGTGGCGAAGTCAACAGGACGCAGTTTGACATGCGCCTCCAGGAAGAAACCGTCCTGGTTCAGAGGGACTTTATACAACATGGCAAGCTCGTTGGCCTCCGGAGAGGGAACGATGGCTGCACTGAGAGCCAGTATGTCGGCATCTATCACTACATCCTGGCCCAGAACAGGGTCACGGATCTCAACTCCAAGCAAGAACTTGCCATCCTGTCTCTTCTGAGTCACGCGAGGCTTTCGGTCCAGGTCATAGCGAATGAAAATGACTCCCTTCTTCCTCGCATCCTCGTAGTATTTCTCATTGAACCCGTAGGTGCGCACATCCCTGTACAGGATGTAGATATTCATCTCAGGCTTTAGCTCTTTTAGTTTCAGGGCGTTGCTGATCGCTCTGTTACAGCAGACCCTGGAGCAGTAGGGCCGGTTATCATCGCGGCATCCGACGCACTGAATCATCACCAGGTTGTCGCAGTTAACGATATCGGGCGTTCCCTTGAGCGTTTCCTCCTCCAACTCAAGTTGCGTCAAAACCCTCGGGTCTCTGCCGTAGAGATACTCATCAGGCTTGTACTCCTCTCCCCCTATGGCGATAATGGCAGCACCATGCTCCAGCTTCTCGACGACCCTGCCTCGGTATCTCATGACCTCGGTTGTGAAGTTGCCCACATATCCATGGACGTCTACGATCCACGTGTCGGTGTATACCCTGATCCTGGGATGATTCTGCACTGTGTCGATGAGCCGGTTCAGATACCGCTGGACATCCTCGCCTTCGATGGTGAAGCGAATCCTCTTCGCTACTCCCCCGAGGGCGTTGCTTCTCTCGATAAGATCCACCTCAAACCCCTGATCGGCCAGAGTCAGGGCGCTGGTCATCCCGGCTACGCCTCCTCCGATCACCAGTCCACGGTGGTTAACCGGCAAGGACACAGGCTTTAGCGGCTCTATCAAAGTCGCCTTGGCAATCGCCATTCTGACCAGGTCTTTCGCTTTGTCAGTTGCCTCATCCTGCTCATGCATATGCACCCATGAACACTGATCCCGGATGTTCGCCATCTCGAACAGATACGGATTGAGTCCGGCCTCCCTGATCGTCTCTCTGAACATCGGCTCGTGCGTCCTCGGGGTACAGGACGCCACCACAACACGGTTCAGTTTGTATTCCTGGATGACTTTCTTGATCTTCTCCTGAGTATCCTGAGAACAGGTGAAGAGATTCCTTTCGGCATACGCCACATTGGGCAGCGTCGCAGCGTATGCAGACACACCCGGTACATCGACGTATCCGCCGATGTTCACTCCGCAATGACAGACGAAGACCCCGATCCTCGGCTGCTCTCCTCTCACGTCTCTCTCGGGCGGATACTCTTTGGTTCTGGTCAGAGTTCCCCTCGCCGGAGCGAGCATGGCGGATATCTCCCCGGCGGCGCCGCTTGCCTGCACCACCGTCTCCGGAATATCCTTCGGTGATGAGAAGGCCCCGCAGACGAATATCCCGGGCTGTGAGGTCTGCGTCGGTAAGAAGGGCTTGGTCTGGCAGAACCCATGCGGATTGAGCTGAACTCCAGCCATCTTGGCCAGCTCAACAAGTGCCGGCGAGGACTGGAAGCCAGCCGAGAGAACCACCATGCTGAACTGCTCGGTCATGACTGCGCCGTCCTCGGTCGCGAACTTCACTATAAGATCGCCGGGACTGTCGGCACCCTCAACACTGTAGACCTTCGATCTGACGAAACGGATCCCGCTCTCCTGCTTGGCTCGCTCATAGTACTTGTCGAAGTCTTTGCCGTAAGTCCTGATGTCCATGAAGAAGATGGTGATATCCAGCGGGGTTGAGCTGTGCTCCTTGGCGATCACAGCCTCCTTGATGGCATAGGTACAGCAGACCGAGGAGCAATAAGGTCTATTGTGACTGGGATCCCTGGAACCGACACACTGGATAAACGCGATCCTCTGTGGATGCGTCAGATCCGACGGCCTCAGCAAGGTCCCCTTGTAAGGACCGGTTGCGCCCAAAATGCGCTCGAACTCAAGGCTGTCCACCACATTGGGGTATTTGCGATACCCGAGTTCATACTGCCCGGAGGCGTCGTAGAGTTCATATCCAGGTGTGAAGACGACGGCACCGACATTCAGAGCCAGGTATTCATCCTCCATGTCGTAGTTGATCGCCCCGGCGGTACACCTCTCCTCACACTCACCGCACTGGAAGCACCCCTCTATTGCCGACGCCAAACACCGCTCGGCCTCTGCCTTGGCTTCGGAGACCGAAAAACCCAGCTCGACCTCGCTGAAATCTCTTATCCGGTCGGCCGGATCCGCTTCGCTCATATGCACCCTGCTCCTTGCAGGCAGAGTCTGTTTTAGCCTGGCGATACCATCTGCGCCAATCTCCTGCGGTTGTCTCGTCTCCACCTTGGACGATAGAGCCTCTCCCTTGAGATACTCGTCTATAGAGCGAGCTGCCTTCTTGCCGGCTGCAATGGCCTCGATAGCGATCGAGGGTCCGGTCACTGCGTCGCCGCCCGCGAATATTCCTTCCACGCTACAGGCCAAAGCTTCATCGGTGACGATGGTTCCTCTGGATGAAATCTCCAGGCCCGACTTCGCGGCGAAATCGAGGATCGACGCCTGACCCAGAGCGGTGATGACAGTATCAACGTCGATCATGAACTCCGAGCCTGCAACCGGAACAGGACGCCTCCTGCCGCTGGCATCAGCCTCGCCGAGTTCCATCCTGGTACACTCTATCTGCGAGACTCTTCCATCCTCGGATATGATCCTTGTCGGGTTGGTAAGAAACTCGATCTCTACACCCTCTTCCTCCGCACCCCTCACCTCAGAGGGTGTAGCAGGCATCTCCGCACGTGAGCGCCGGTATATGAGCTTCACCTCCGAACCCAACCGCCTCGCCACCCGGGCCGCATCGACGGCGGTGTTACCGCCACCGATCACCGCTACCTTCCGTCCTATTCCGACCGGCTGACCCATGTTTGCGTCCCATAGGAAGTCGATGGCGTTGATCACCCCGGGGGAATCCTCTCCCAGTATGTTGAGCTTGGTGCCCGCATGGGCGCCTACAGCGATAAAGAGAGCCTCATGGTCTTCTCTGAGTTTGTCGAGCTGAATCTCCTCTCCTATCCTGGCATTCGTCCTTATCTCCACCCCCAGCCTCTCTATGTACCCTATTTCTTTCCTGAGGAGCTCCTTTGGCAGACGGTATTCGGGAATACCCACACGGAGCATTCCTCCAGGCTCCGACAGGGCCTCGAATATGGTCACATCATAACCCTCGAGGGCAAGATCATGGGCCGCGGCAAGCCCTGCCGGCCCACTCCCGATGATGGCAACCCTCTTCCCGTTTTTCGTGATCTCGGGCACCTCGATGGTGTCTATGTCAACCTGGTCGGTGATGAATCTCTTCAGTTCGCGAATGGCTATCGGGTCGTCCATCTGTCCCCTGTTACATGCCTTCTCACACGGGGCGTAACATACGCGGCCGCAGACTGTCGGCAGAGGGTTTGTTCTCCTCATCAGGTCATATGCTTCCCTGAACCTGCCTCTGGCAATCAGCGCGGAGTAGCCCTGGATGTTCATATGAACGGGGCAGGCATCGCTACAAGCAGCCTTGCATGGTCTGTCCTCTCTTCTGTCAATAGCATAAGTGTTAGGAACTGACTGGAGAAAGGGAGTGTAGATGGCCTTTCTCTCGACCAGATTGCGGTCATACTCGTTCTTCATGATGACCGGACATCCCTCGGCACACACACCACAGCCCGTGCACTTCGCGGCATCCACGAATCTCGCCTTCTTCTTGACGGAAACGTTGAAGTTGCCCGGCTTGCCCTCGATGCCAAGCACCTCGGAGTACGTGAGAAGCTCGATGTTCAAGTGCCTGCCGCATTCGACAAGCTTGGGAGACAGAATACACATGGAGCAGTCGTTAGTAGGGAAGGTCTTGTCCAGCTGAGACATCACCCCACCGATGGACGGCGTCTTCTCCACCAGGTACACATAGTATCCCGATTCGGCAAGATCCAGGGCGGCCTGAATCCCTCCTATCCCGCCTCCAACGACGAGGACAGCTCCTACTATGTCGTTTCCGTCCTGCTCTTCCATGCTCTAACCTTCTCTAGAGTTTCTTCAGCGCTTCCTGAGCGAGCTCAGAAGGAGCGACTTCCATTCTCTTAGAGCCAGCACCGATGAAGGTGCTCACAATCTGATGACGCATCTTCTGGCAGAAGGTGTCGATCTCCTTCACTCTCATGGCCAGGCTCGGGTCGACGTAGCCCTCTCTGGCCGCCATATCTCGCAAAGCCTTCATTATGTCGGAGAAGTCCACCCCCTGGGGACAGTGCGCCTGGCAACTGTAACACTGGATACAGAACCAGATCACATCTGAAGACAGCACCTCTTTTCTCATCCCCAGAAGCACCATACGGATTATCCGGCGCGGGTTGAACCTCTGCTCTATATCGGAGACAGGACAGCTTGCGGTACATAGCCCGCAGGCAAAGCACAGGGTGATGTGTTCCCCCCCGGGCTCATTCGCGACATCATATTTGAACCTGGCATCCATCTGATTCAGCGCTACGGTCATGCTTGCCTCCTTAATACCCCTTCAACCGATGGCACTCACAAGAGCCCGGCAGCCTCCAGTATCTCCGGAACTCTTTCCTCCCGCCCTATGAACATAATGTGCACCCCATCACAAATCTTATCTTCCTTTGTCTGTCTGATCATGCGGGCAGCTATCTCTATCCCCTTGGCAATCCCTGTCCCCTTCGGAGCCTGAGCAAGCTCGTCGATCACATGCTGAGGTATAGAGATACCCGGGACATTCTCATTCATGTAAGCAGCCATCTTGGCGCCGATGACGGGCACGACACCGGCAAGGATCTTCACATTCGGATCCAGCTTGCGCACGAACTCCGTGAACCGTTTCAACTCGTCGATATCATAGACAGCCTGAGTCTGAATGAAGCTCACCCCTGCCCTGAGCTTCTTCTCAACCTTGATGAGCTGTGGCTCAAGCGGATCGGCAGAGGGAGTAGCCGTCGTGCCGATGCAGAAGTCCGTGCCTCCGTCCAGTTCGTTGCCCGCCATATCCTTGCCCGAGTTCAGAGTATGAACAAGATGGATCAGTTGAACCGA
>JAWOGR010000160.1:0-4617 GCA_046496625.1 Dehalococcoidia bacterium
CCGCCGGTGGGTGCGGAGTCCCCTCCTGACCCGGGCCACCGAGGAAGCCTATCGTGGCCTGCTCATGGAGGGACGCCATCCCATCGCCGTCATCGATCTCTCGCTGCCGGCGGCGGAACTCGACGTCAACATCCATCCTGCGAAGGCCCAGGTCAAATTCAGTCACGAACAGGCCCTCTTCGCCGTCGTGCGCAGGGCTGTGGAGGAGGCGCTGGCCCGCACGCCGGTCGCCCGTCCCGGAGTTGCAGCGTTCACCCCCGTCTCAGGACAGTGGCAGAGTCCGCGGATGATAATGGACAACGAGCCGGTATTCGTCGTGTCCCGTCTGCCGACCATGGAACTACCCCTGTTGAGGGTGGTGGGACAGGTGGCCAACACCTACATCATCGCCGAGGGACCCGACGGACTGTACCTCATCGACCAGCACGCTGCCCATGAGCGCATACTGTACGACCGCATTCTCAGCCAGTGGTCTCAGAAGCAGGTTGAGGTGCAGGGGCTGCTCCAGCCGATAACCCTGGAACTCAGCCCCCGGGAGGAAGAGACACTGAAGGCGGGCAGAGAGGTTCTGGCTTCATTCGGCTTCGCCATCGAGCCCTTCGGAGATCGGAGCTACCTGGTCCGCGCCATACCGGCGCTCATGGCCGGGGCCAACGTCGTCGAAATGGTCGGTGCCCTCCTCGATGAACTTGCCGGGAAAGAAGGGCCTGCTGCCTGGGAAGAGAGGATAGCCCACTCACTTTCCTGCCACGGGTCCGTCAGGGCGGGCCAGCAGTTGAGCAGTGATGAGATGCGTGAGTTGATCAAGCAGCTTGAACAGACTAAGCAGCCGCGCACCTGTCCCCACGGACGCCCGACCATGATGCACTTGAGTTCTCATCAACTGGAGAAGGAGTTCGGCCGGACGGGCTAGCCGCGGGCCGTCAACTAGGCAGTCGTTCGCTGCTCGTATCTCTCCTTCGCCTCACGGAAGTATCGCACCTGTTCGGCGAGAATCTCCCGTATGGGAAGCTTGTAGGGGCATTTCTCCTCACATTCGCCGCACTCGGTGCAGCTTGCCGCCTTGTCGACTGCATCGGCGAAGAACCTGGAGGTGAAGAGCCGTTCCGCCGGCACTCGCTTGACGGCTGTGTCGGCGAACATCATCAGGGATATCGGTATCTCCTGGGTGCAGGGCTGACAGTAGTCGCAGCGGCGGCAGAACCTGGTTCCCAGTTCGTCCCTCATCCGCAGCATTTCGCGCTGCTCCGCCGCCGTCATCTCCAGAGGGCCCTCCAGTATCCCGACTATCTCCTCTATCTCGCGGCACCTTTCGATTCCCGGTATGGGCAGGATGTCGGGGAACTGGAACAGGTACTTGAAGGCGATGGTCGCGTTGTCCAGCGCGCCTCCGGCCAGCGGCTTCATGACTATGAAGCCGACGTCATGCTCCCGGCACAGGGGCAGCAGATCCTCCGCGGGCTCGCAGGTGATGAAGTTGAAGGGGAACATCATGGTCTCGAACCTTCCCGACTTCACCGCCTCTTTGGCCACGTCGATCTGGTGTGAGGTGATGCCCACGTGTCTTATCGTGCCGGCCTTCACGGCATCATCCACCACCGCCATAGGCCCCCCGGGTTCGAGGACCGTCTCCAGCGACTTGAAGTCGCTTATCCCGTGGAACTGAAAGAGGTCGATGTAGTCGGTATCCAGCCGTTCCAGACTCAGCTTCAGGTGTTTCTCCAGGCCTTCGCGGTTCATCGAGCCGGACTTCGTGGCGATGACGACCTCGTCTCTCCGTCCCTTCACGGCCTTGCCTATGCGCTCCTCGCTTGTGGTGTACCCGTTGGCCGTATCCAGGAAGGTCACCCCCAGGTCGATGCACCTCCTCACCACCTCCACCGCCTCGTCCTCGGAGACCCGCTGGATGGGGATGCCCCCGAAACCCAGCCGGGAAATCATCATCCCGGTCTTGCCCAGTCTTATCTTATCCATCGTGTGCTCCCTTCTGTCAGGTCATGCCGGTCGCCGAGTAGATAGTTTGGGCAGGGCCGTGTGATGCCTGACCTGCGGCGGAATCAGCCGAATCAGCGGAATGGTAACGCCGGAGAAACTCGCGTGTCAATTCAGCGGGTACTGCCGGGCTTCCTGTTCGACTGCGTTCAGATCGGAAGGCGCCTTCGCCTGATCGACTTCCTGTCTACCACCACCACTGAATCATGCAGTTGCTCGCCGGGCAAGCTGATCAACACCCGCCTCATGAGCGCAAGCATCTCTTCGTCACTGTAGTTTCCTCCGCGCAGAAGTATTATGCCTGGGCTGCTTGATCCGGCCAGTGCCAGCAGCCTAGCGTAATCCAGGTCCGCGGTTACCACGATACGGCTCTGTTCTCTGGCGCGGAGTATGATCTCTGTGTCCGGTGCCCGGCCGAGGTCAGCGTCCGCAGCATGAACAGCCTCGTGTCCCTCACTCTGGAGCCACTCCACAAGGAGCGGTGATAGAGGCATATCGACAAGGAACCTCATGCCAGAATCTCGATTGTTTCTTCTTCAGCAAGATAGGCCGCATACTGAAGAGACTCGTCGATATCCTCCGGCTCGAGGTAGGGGTATGCCTTCAGAATTGATTCCCTGGTCTCTCCGGCAGCGAGCAGTCCAAGTACCCTTGACACCGGAAACCTCAGGTTTCGGATACAGGGTTTGCCCGTGCAGACATTCGGGTCTACAGTGATACGCGTGAACTTCACAGCCTAGTTCTCTCCCTATGCGCGAGAGTTATCCTCTCTACATTCTACCACAGGCATCTGACCTGAATCCTGCGGCGATCATCCTTAGCCTTCCGGGAGCCTCCCCTGCCTCTACTCTGTGACCAGCTTTCGCAGCAGGGCTTCCTTCCTGCGCGGATCCGGTATGTTCTGCCACATGCACTCGACGGCCGAGGTGCCTGCCGTAGTGAGGTAGATATCCCCGCAGTTGTACATGCGCTGCCGCACGGTCATCTTCATCCTTATGTCCTGCACCTTGCTCAGGCGGTTCTCGTATAGCTCCTTGTCGAGCACACCCTTGAGGACGAGTATTCGCTTGGTGGTAAGGACGTAGGTGACGGATCGCCACTTGAGATAGCCAACCAGGAACACGATCACCGCGACGAAGATCGGTATGGCGGCAAAGATAGACCAGTTGAAGCGGATGAGCAGGAAGAAGCCGAGGACAACGAGTACCACCGCCGTGGCTATGTGGTTGAAGAATGCCCCCATCTTGCTCGGGTGCGTCTCGAAGACGACCTTCTCACCCTTCTCCATCATGTCGGGGCGGATGATGCGGGGGACTTCGTAGGTGGGAATGTCTTCACGCTGCTCTGCCGGAGGCAGAGGCGTGCCTTCTGACGGGGTGCCCTCGGGATCATGTTCCAGGCGGGCCCCGCAATGCTTGCAGAACTTGCCGGACTCGTCGATCTCCTGGCCGCACTTTGAACAGTACATATCGATTCTCCTATGCTTCAGGGGCTATGGATCTCGGGAACACTTCCGTAAGTCTATTGGTGTCCTGTATCCGTGTCAAGATGACGGGGGGTAACCAGGGCAGCCGATAGGAGGATTGCATGTCGGGGATTGCAGGAAGACACGGGCACAGAAGCCTCAACGGCATGAAGGACAGGCAGCATCCGCAGAAGCGGCCCGCCTGTCAAATTCTGGTCAGTATCCCAGGCACAGAGGTCAGGGTCAAGAGGCTAGTCGAGACTGAAAGGCGGATACTTGTCGGTCAACAGGTATGAGTATCCCATCACCCTCGTAGACCAGCGAAGATAGCCACCGACAAAGCCGAATGCCCAGCTCGGGTATCTTCCGGTGAACAGAATCGCCCACCATGAGATGAACACGAGCAGCCCGGCAACAAAGCCGAGAACAGAGAGACATATGGAGTGAGGTATGATCAACAGACACCTGAAGAAGGTAGTTAGCCTCGAGAGCTTTTCTGCAGGCTCAACGCCTACGGTTATCGGGTACTGTTCCATGTATTCTTTCCTCCTTTACGGTTGTTCTTTAGGGCTCAGAGTTGCGTTGCACTGCCATGCTGCACATCACTCAGCAGTTCGATCCGCGACCTGCTCTATCAACTTGGTGTAAGCTAATCGCAGACTGGTGTGTCCTTGAAGATAAGCGTATACCTCTGCCACATTCCTGTCAATAGCTCGCGTCACGGGCTTTGCTTTTCGGACGATTCTTGTGTGAAAGGAAACTCAGGTTTCGGTGAGGACCTGTTGTCGGGCGGAGCGAACGCCGATCCCACACGACCACCGGTGCGGTCTGGCTTAAGCGGAGCACAGGGAACGCCCGGTTCACCCCGGGAAGTGTCCTCATCGTGATGGCCGCTTGTTGGGGGCGGGCTTGCCGAGTTGCCGGACTTCGATCGGGGTGAGCTCGCGGGTCTCGCCCTCGCGTAGCATGCCCAGCCTCAGGCTGCCGAGCCTGCTTCTCTTAAGCCCCCGCACACTGTACCCCAGGACTGCGAACATGCGGCGCACCTGCCGCTTTCTGCCTTCGTGAATGGTCACTGAGTAACTGAACGGCGGGCGCTCCAGAGTCTTGACCCGGGCCGGGGACGTCCTGCCGTCATGCAGGTCGATGCCCTTCTCCAG
>JAWOGR010000007.1:0-4735 GCA_046496625.1 Dehalococcoidia bacterium
GGGACTGCGGCGCGATAGTGACAGCGGAGGGCCGGCCGTTCGGCTGGCCCTCCGTCTATTGGCCTAGCGCAAGGGGCGGTACTTCGCCCTTCCCTCTACATCCCCCTGCCCGCAACGCCGATGTTGCGGGCGATCACGATGCGCAGGACCTCCGATGTCCCCTCGCCTATCTCGAGCAGCCTCTGATCACGATACAGCCTCTCAACCTCGTAATCCTTCATCAGTCCATACCCTCCGTGGAGCTGCACCGCGTGATGAACGCAGCGACGCATGACCTCGGAACAGAAGAGCTTGGCCATGGCCGCTTCCTTTGTTATGGATCGCCCGTTCTCCCGCAGCCAGCAGGCCTTGTAGAGCAGGTTCCTCGCTGCTTCGATCTCCAATGCCATGTCGGCCAGCTTGAAAGCGTTGACCTGGAAAGACCCGATCGTCCGACCGAATTGAACGCGCGAGTTGGCGTATTGCAGGCCCAACTCAAAAGCCCCCTGAGCACCACCCAGCCCCATAGCCCCGATGCTCAGACGTCCGCCGTCCAGCGTCGCCAGCATTTGACGAAAGCCGTCTCCCCTCTTACCCAGAAGGTTCTCTTCTGGAACCCTGCAATCATCGAAAAAGAGCTCTCCGGTGTTGGATGACCGCCACATCATCTTGTTCTTCATCTCGTTAGCAGTGAACCCCGGCGTGCCACTCGGTACAATGAAGCAACTGATCTCCGGCTTCCCATCATCATGTCTGCCCGTGACAGCCTGCACGATGATAACGCCGGTCAATGAACAGGCCGAGTTGGTGATGAATATCTTCTGCCCGTTGATAGTCCAATGGTCACCCTCCAGAGTTGCCGTGGTCCTGGAGCCACCGGCATCCGAGCCGGCGTCAGGCTCAGTCAGGCCGAAAGCCGCAAGAGAATCCCCCGCACACAACCGTGGAAGCCATTCCTGTTTCTGCTCCTCGTTGCCGAAATAGTAGATAGGCCCGATGCCCAGCGAGTTTCCGGCGGCGATGGTAGCAGCCTGCGAACCATCCACCCTGGCCAGTTCCTCAACAGCGATCGCGTACGAGATGTATCCCATGTTCGACCCGCCATACTTCTCGGAGACAAAGCACCCCAGCAGCCCGAGGCCTGCCATCTTGCGAGTCAGCTCGACCGAGAACTCCTCCCTCTCATCCAGTTCCCTGGCGACAGGTCGAATCTCGCTCTCTGCGAATGTCCGTATGGACTGGCGAGTCAAATTCTGTTCTTCACTCAGGTCAAAATCCATCTCACACCTCCTCAGGTATGTGTTTGCTGTTATGCCGTCAAGTGCCGGACTCAGGACTCGTCGGGTCGAGGTCGACTGTCTGAGTCCGGACAGGTAAACATGCCTGTTCCCCGTCGACCCCGGTTTCCTCAACCCACACGCCGGCCAAAGATGATCTAGGACTCAAGAACCCGCTGTCTGATGATCCGCTCGTAGTGATCCAGCGATTCGGGATTGGCCAGGCAATCCCTGTTGACCACAGGCCTTCCCTGCACAAGGTTGGTCACCGCACTCTCCACCTTCTTCATGTTCATGGTGTAGGGAATGTCTGGTACCTCGATTATCCTGGCCGGGACGTGCCTCGGAGAGGCCTTCTCACGAAGGCTCTTCTTAATCCTGCGCTGAAGCTCGTCCGTCAACTCAGATCCCTCGGCCAGCCTGACGAAAAGCAAGACCCGCTGGTCTCCCTGCCAGTTCTGCCCTATGGCTAGGCTGTCTGCCACCTCCGGCAGTCCTTCTACTACGTTGTATATCTCTGCCGTGCCGATGCGAACACCTGACGGCTTCAACACCGAGTCGGACCGTCCGTAAAACGTAGCCCCACCGGTGTCACTGTGAATCACAATGCAGTCGCCGTGACGCCACACGCCCGGGTATACGTCGAAGTAAGCCTCTCTGTATCTCTTGCCTTCATGATCATCCCAGAAGAAGAGCGGCATCGGTGGAGCCGCCGCCTCACAGACCAACTCTCCTTGCCGATCGAGTACCGGGCAACCCCGCTCATCATATGCCTTGACCTTCATACCCAGTCCTGGCCCCTGCAGCTCGCCGGCGTATACCGGCTGAACCGGACTGCCTGTGAAGAAGCAACCGTTGATATCGGTTCCTCCGGCACTGGAGTTGAAATGAAGGTCCCTCTTGATCTCCCGATACACGTACTCGAACCCTTCGGCGGCTAGGGGTGAGCCGGTCTGCCATATCTGCTTCAGTGATGACAGGTCATAGTCACGGGCCGGACTGAAACCCTCGCTCCTCAGATAGTTGATGTAGCTTGCACTGCAACCAAACATGGTGACTCTTTCATCCTGGATCAGCTGCCAGGCTGCCCCGGGCCCGGGATAGGCGGGATTACCATCATAGAGGATTATGGTATTGCCGGTAGCCAGCGAAGTCAGCATCCAGTTCCACATCATCCAGCTACAGGTCGTGATGAAGAAGTGAACATCATCCCGCCTCAAATCGGTGTGGATCATCAGCTCCTTGAGCTGGTTGACCAGGATTCCGGCAGCTCCCTGAACCAGGCACTTGGGCTTGCCGGTTGTGCCTGAAGAGAACATGATAAAGACCGGATGGTCGGAGGGGAGTTGCTCGAACTGAATCTCAGGCGTACCCTCAGCCAGAAAGTCGACATAATGCACCGAGTCGCGAATACCGCTGATGTCGGACCTTTCCTCCCGATAGTCAACCACGATGACCTTCTCAATGGAGGGTACCCCATCGGCGATCTTGGCTGCATTGGCCAGTGAGTCGAATGGCTTGCCTTTGTAGAAATAGCCGTCTGCCGTGAACAATACCCTTGGCTCGATCTGACCGAAGCGCTCAACAGCCGCTCCGGCCCCGATATCGGTTGCGCAGGAAGCCCATACAGCCCCTATGCTGGTGCTGGCCAGCATGGCCACGGCCGTCTCGATCATGTTGGGCATATAGGCAGCCACGCGATCGCCGGGTTTGAGCCCCAGGTCACGGAGTGATCTGGCCAGCCGCGCCACAGACTCAAAGAGCTCCGCATAGCTCATGCGAACCGTCTTCTGAGTTTCGCCCCGGAACACAAAGGCGGTGCGTGCATCCCGGTATCTCAGGAGGTTCTCAGCAAAGTTGAGTCTGGCTCCGGTGAACCACTGCGCACCGGGCATCCTGGCCACATCGTCGACCACCACTTCGTAAGGTCTGGAGGCCTTGATGCCGACGAAGTCCCAGACCGCGGCCCAGAAGTCAGATATGCTGCTTACAGACCAGTCATAGAGCTCGCTGTAGGAGGAGAACCCCGTGCCGTGCCGGTCATTGACCATGGTCATGAACCGGGTCATAGCGGCCTGTTGCTTGCGTTCCTCAGACGGCTGCCACAGAGGCTCCTTCATGGCATCATCATCACTCAACGACCGGCCTGAAGAAGTCTATGTCCAGTATCGAACCGATTCGCTTAGCCTTCGGTTTCAGTACCATCTCCACCGGCATGCCAACCGTAACTTCAGAGAGTCCGATTCCGCCCAGACGATGAACGATCCCGCCATAGACACCTTCGAACTTAACCATAGCTACGATTATCGGCTCCCGCAGTCGGTTACCGTCGAGATCTACATGGGATATGGTAAAAGTATGAACAAACCCACGACTGGGTACCTCGAGCCATTGCGACAACTCGCCGAAACAGCGCTCGCAGTACATGCGCGGAGGGACATAGAGCAGGTCGCATGATGCGCACCTCGCGCCCATGAGCCGACCCTTGTCCTTGATCTCCCTGAAGAACCTCTCTCCGGCAATACCGAAGGTGTACTGGGCATACACCGGGATCTCGCCATGCAACGGTTTGGTCTGGCCAACCTGCGTCACTTTGTCTACGGGCATTTCAACCTCCTAAATCGGTTTCCAGTATTCGATATCAGTGATGGCTCCTTCTCGTTTCTGCTTCGGCTTCCACACCGCCTTCACTTTCATCCCGATCTTCACTGTCCACGGGTCCACATCGCTTATCAAATGCATTATGGCAACCCCGTCGGAACCATCGATCTCGATCAATGCCGGAATGCGAGGTTCCTTCAACCTTTCGGCCGCCGTGCCTGTGTAGGCAACGGAAAAGGTGTTCACCGTACCGGTATCCTTAAGATACACCCACTCATCCACGGTCCTGAAGCACCACTCACAGAAGACACGGGCGGGCAGCAGAATCCGACGGCATTTGTTGCACTTCGTCCCGACGATCTTGCCCTTCTTCAGCTCTGCAAAGTACCTGCCATAACCGGCGCCCGTATCCCACGCGTATTTCAGATTCGGCTCCCACTCGGTAACGAGGATCCTCTTCTCCCTTATGTCCTTCTCGCTCAGAGGAGTCCCCGGCCAGGCTCTGATCTTCTCGCTCATAGCTCCTCCTTATACTCCTAGTACAACGACCGTGCCGACCTGCATCTCGTCGCCCCAGGCCTGCGCTACTCCTCTTCTTGGCTTGCCCGGCACCTGCCTCTCTCCAGCTTCGCCGCGCAACTGCCAGAAGAGCTCTGCTACCTTCATCAACCCTGTAGCAGCGATGGCATTGCCTACCCCCAACGCACCTCCCGAGGGGCACCAGGGCTGACGGCCAGTTCGCTGAGTCTCGCCATTAAGCAGCAGTTTGACCGCCTCGCCCTTATCACACAGCAGAAGCCCTTCGGCATGATGAAGCTCCTTGTAGCTGAAGGGGTCGTAGGGCTCGGCAATGTCTATCTCGCGACGGGGGTCTTTGA
>JAWOGR010000080.1:0-3965 GCA_046496625.1 Dehalococcoidia bacterium
GTGGACTTCGATAACCGCCCCAGGTCCAGGAAGATCGTCACTCAGATACTGGGTGAGTGATCGAGATCCAGACCTGTCACCGCGCTCACGTGACGGGATGTCGCGCACCCGGACTGGAGTGAGCCTCCGCGGTTCGGCATACTCGGTCGACCGGATGAGACTATCGAAAACACCGGCGATATACAGCGAAGGCGGGCTCGCTAGCACGAGTGGTGTATTCTGAGGAACTCGTCCCGGGAGAGCCAGATCTCCTTCACTCTCAGTTGTTCACGGGACGACTTGTACCTGCCCTCTCCCCGGATGTTGTAGAATCGCATCAAACTCGTGATGTAGAACTGCGCCAGCCCGGTTCTCAGCGTACTCGGCAACTCGAAGACCTGAAATCCGAATCTCCTGGCCCCTCTATGAAGGACGGTCCAGCCGTACACCGCAACGACATTGCCGTAACTCCCTTCCGCCACCTGCGCGGCAAGCAGCCTGAAGCCATCCCTGAAACAGCGAAGAACCCCTCTGGGAAGAGCAGCCGTCCCCGTTCTCAACCCCGATCGCCGTCTCTCGGCAATCCAGTCATTGTCCAGATGTAACTTGATGACGCGGTCGCCGTGTTTGACCTCTCTGCCATCGGCCAGCTTGATCGTACTGCCCTTGTGTCTTGTCAGCTCAACGAGTATGATGCCCCCGCTTCTCCCCAGCGACCTGATACCGAGCACCAGCGCGCAGAGTCTGAATATGACAGGCAGCAGAGGACGCAACACTGCTCTCAGCAAGGCATGCACGAATCGCTTCATTCTCAACTTGCTTCTCCTGGCCGGCGATAGTCAGCCGTTGATCGGCTCACACCGCCCGGGTGTCTGCCGACCGTTCATCGCCGTCCCGCCCCCACAGGCGCGGACCTCTCTACGTTGGAGATGATGTTCTTCCACTTGCCCATATTGCCCGAGCGGTCTTCAAGAGTCGTGACCAGTTCAATACTGATATGCGGGCATGTAGCGCCCAGTGTGCGCAGCTTCTGTCCCACCTGTTCCCGAACCATGCGGGCTGTGTTTCCGTTCCCTTCCGAGAACACCAGCCGCAGGCGGAGGCCATCCGGCTCATGAATCACCTGATACTGACGTATTGCCTCATAGCTTTCAAGGACATTCCAGAAGTGGACAGGATGGACGGCAACCTTGTCCCCCCCTAGCCCTTCCAGGTAGATCACATCGTCATTCCTGCCGTTGATGGCGAGAATGCGCCGGAACGGCTGACCACAGGGACACGGCTCCGGATCCAGCACCATCATGTCCGATATCTCGTAGCGAATAACGGGTTGCGTGAAGCCGACGAGACTGGTAAACAGGATCTTGTGTCCCAGGGTTCCGTCGGGCACAGGTCGGTTGTCCTCATCCACCACCTCGACCATACCGAGGTCCTCGAAGATGTGCAAACCCCCATCAACACCGCACTCCATGGCCCGCAGTCCCTCCTGGGTGCCGTAGATGTCGAAAACAGAGCTTCCCCACACCGAGTGGATCTGCTTTCTAAGTTCGCCGCTAAGGGGTTCGCCTCCACCGGCAACAACACAGGGCTTGATGTCCAGGCGTCCCAGGATCTGCTCGGCCACCAGCAGTCCCAGCATAGATGGGAATCCCCGCAGCATATAGGGCTGCAGAGTATTCAACCGACATACCAACTCCTCGACGGGAGCGGTAGCCGGTAGTACATCGTAGCGGTAGAGACCGATATCCATGCTCAAGGGCAGGCGATAGCTATCGTGCAGAGGGCTGGGAGAGCCTATGGTAACGATCTTGGGGCGCTTTCTCGAGAAGGGCAGCACTCCCATCATGCTGGCGATACGCATGCTTGCCGCCTCTTGAGTGCTCCATTCCCTTCTGTTGAACACTATGACGGTCTTATGCCCGGAACTGCCCGCAGTGGTGAGCACACGATACTCGCCAAGGTAATACTCATCTCCCGAAACGTTGGCCATGTGCTCCTGTAGACGCGCCAGATTCAACCGCGGGTCGGTGACGATCTGATCGAAGTTCTGCATATAGGTCTTCTTGTCCACAATTGGAAAATCCTGCAAGCGGTAGGGGCTGCTGACCCGGTTGGACTTGCAGAACTCGCGGTAGAAGGGAGACCGTTGACTCGCCCAGCCGAGAAGCCTGGCCAACCGGCGCCGCTGCAACTCCTCAAGCTTCGTGCGTGGCCAGTACTCGTGCCTGATCAACTCCTGGCGATAAGCAACAGCGCGAGCCAGATCCTCTAAGCGACGCAGCCTGTTTGGTTTTTCCATAGAGCGCTTCCCTCCAATCATTCCGGGGACCTGTCCGGTGGTTCACTGTCCCCTTATCTTCATTGGCCCTTCGGCAACCCTGGGCTGTCGAACAACTACATCGCCATACTAGGTACTCTCAATCCATTATAGATAGGCAATCGGGCTTTGTCAATACCAGTTTGCGAACAAGTCACGAGCGTCCTGCCCTTGGAGAGATCGCCCGATCAGCACCACTACGACAACCCTGATGCAGGGCTATGCAGTAGCTTACCTGATAAGCAGAGGTGGACAACAGACTCGTGGAGCGTCTACGCCGGGTCCACCACGAGGTCGGTGATGATCGGCAGTGATGGCCTACCGAACGATGGAGTGTAGCCAGATAGCGATGACTCGTATCCCGTCAAGCCTGCGGCGGTTCTTCCTTGCTGCCGGAACCCGGCGGAGGATTGCCGAAAAACACCTTCGTGTGAGGCCAGGGTATCTCTATGCCCTCGGCGTCAAAGGCCTTCTTAAGGCGAAGCCTTAGCTGCCCCATGACCGCCCACTGCTGCATGGGTTTTACCTCTCCGACGATCTTGATGTCGATTCCGGAGTCTCCCAGCTTGTTGACCCTGACCGCCTGAGGAGGAGTCCGGATCATCTGACGCCACTCCTCGTCCTCGGCAAGTTCATTCCCCACCCGGTTTATCACCCCGATGGCCTGATCCAGGTCGGTGTCATATGATACTGAGACATCGAGATTGACCCTGGCAAAGTGCCTCGTGTAGTTACTCGCCACCCTTATCTCGCCATTCGGCACATGATGCACTATGCCGTCCAGATCACGCAGCACCGTCTTCCTTAGGCCCACTTCCTCTACCGTTCCGGTGACATCGGCAACCCTGGCTACATCACCGACCCTGTACTGGTTCTCCATGAGTATGAAGGTGCCCGATATAAGGTCCCTTATCAAGTACTGCGCTCCGAACCCAATGGCAATGCCGACGATGCCGAATCCAGCCAGGACCGGTGCAATCGGGACTCCTACCTCGGACAGTACCATCATCAGTCCGACCATGATGATGAACACCCGCCCCACCCCTTTGAACACGAACAAGAGCGTATTCGTCCTCTTCTCCATCCCCTCCTTGCTTTCCTTATGCCTGGTACGCGCCACGGCCCTGCCCACAACGGGAGGCAGAATTCTGTTCATGCCCAACCACAGTACCGCCCCCACCACTACTATTACCAGAATGGTGACGCCATGGGCGCCTAACCAGCTAACTACACCGGCCCATGCTAACTCAGGCATACGCTACCTCCTCTTCGCATCGTCTTCTCCGTTCACTGCCGCTGCACTATTCTAGCGATAATCAGTCACGTTGTATAGCCGCGGCTACTAAAGGTTCGAGAGATCAATCATCCGTAACCTCGCTTCATACTCCTCTGAGCTATGCTAGGCCCCGATAATGCATTCGAGAACGAGTTGTCACCCATATTGGCTTAGTCTATAATTGACGATAGGGTAGTCCGATATGCTGAGAATAGGCTTCAGGGTCTTCTTCCTCTCGTTGCTCGTGCTTTCGGTAGTGGCCGGTTTGGGCGGAAGCATCATCGCCGCGGCAAACCAGAACGCCGTGCACATACTCACTGTGGACGGGATAATCGTCCCGGTTGTAGCTGACTACATCGACAGGGGGATCAGCGACGCAGAGGAAAGAAACGC
>JAWOGR010000113.1:0-28926 GCA_046496625.1 Dehalococcoidia bacterium
GCAGACCGATGCCAGCGATCATCTTGCTCAACTCCTCTGATAAGTGGCTCTCTGCACTCCGAACGGGTGCAGGAATCTGCTTCTACCCTCTGCTCCCGATGTCTCATGCGGAAGCCGGCAACTATGCCACTCCGCTCTTGACACTGTCGTACACAGCCTGCGCACGCTCAGGCGTAGCACTCTCATGTATGATGGCCCGTATGGCTCTTATCATGGCCACAGGTTCTTTGTTCTGCCAGATGTTCCTTCCCAGGTTGACACCTATCGCACCCCTCTGCATGCCATCGTGTACGAACTGAAGCACCTCCAGTTCGGTATCCACCTTCGGCCCGCCGGCGATGACGATAGGAACAGGGCAACCCTGTGCGACCTTCTCGAACTGATCGCAATAGTAGGTCTTCACGACCCTCGCGCCCAGCTCAGCGGCGATGCGACTGGCCAGCCCGAGATAGCGGGCATCCCGTTTCTTCAGTTCTCTGCCCACCGCGGTCACAGCCATCACCGGCATGCCGTACTTCTCGCCTTCATCGACAAGCCTGGCAAGATTGAGCAGGGACTCATGCTCATACTCGGTACCTACGAAGACGGAAATGCCCACGGCGCACACGTTAAGCCGTATAGCCTCCTCCATGCACGTGGTGATCCCCTCATGTGCCAGGTCCTTTCCCGCAACGCTGCTTCCGCCGGATACCCTCAAGATGACGGGTTTGGATTTGCCGGGTTCAACGCACGATCGGAGAACTCCTCTCGTGATGAAGATGGCATCAGCGTAGGGCAGAAGAGGAGCGAGGGTTTCCCGGGGTCTCTCCAGCTTCGTGACAGGCCCCTGAAAATAGCCGTGATCCACGGGCAGCCACAGACAGCGCCCATCTCCTTCCATAAGCTGTGCCAGCCGGTTCTCCATGCCCCAGTCCATGCAAACAATCCTCCTCTTGAGTTGACTTACGGAGCATTATACCACAGCAGCACATCGGATCATCGCCGAGCCGTGACCAGAAAACCTTGCACAATTCCTCCGACATAGGCTATACTATCCGCAGAGAGCTTCTTGGTGACTCTAGCGGAGTGGTCCCACCCGTTCCCATCCCGAACACGGAAGTGAAACGCTCCAGCGCAGACGATACTCGGGGGGCAACCCTCTGGGAAAATATGTCGTTGCCAGGAAGCTCTTATTGCTGTTAACCGGGCCCGGATCCGGTGTCATGTCATCCCGGGCACCGATGACCGTCGTAGCCTCCGGTCCCTGCACTCCTGCCGGCACTCGTGCAGAGTTAGATGATGCTGCAGGGCTCCGGCACAGACGAACTGTGGCTCGGGAATCTGCTAGAATAGTCAGACGGTGGCACAGTACGAGGCAGAAGTCGCCCTTCTTATCAGGTCCTTCTTGGAACAGAACGGACGCGTGCTGACCATCGGCGCCGTCGAGTCTGCCACCGGCGGCAGGATCTCCGATAGGCTTACCAGCATACCGGGTAGCTCATACTACTTCAGAGGCTCGGTGATAGCGTACACCAACCGCCTCAAGATCGCCCTGCTGGGAGTACAGGAAGCTACCATAGAGGAATACGGTGCTGTCAGCGAGCAGACGGCCATCGAGATGGCCCGAGGAGGAAGGAAGCTACTGGGCGTGGATATCTGTATCTCCGACACCGGCATTGCCGGCCCTGGCGGCGCCACCGCACAGAAGCCCGTCGGGCTGTTCTGCTTCGCGTTGGCTGCCGAAGATGCCTGCCCGACCCGGACACACGTGTTCAGCGGAGACCGTCACGAGAACAAGCAGGCGGCCACGGAGACCGCGCTGCAGATGCTGGTCCAGTACCTTTCGACCTGTGTACAAAGCGCCTGAACTCCGCCGCAACACAGGCTATGCAGCAGCACTATCAGGGCATTCATGCAGTCAACTGTCAGAAACGATGCGCACTGATCCACGCAACCCGCACCGGCCCAATCGCAGGTGACCCGCGCAACCCATCCGGTCTACGCCCCTGTCCTGCGCCCGGCCCGCACTCTCAGAAGCAGGAACGAAGAGGCCACCGCCAGCACAAGACCGTACACGAATGTGGCCTCCGGCCCGAGCTTATCCCAGAGCGCACCGGCAATATAGCCACCGGGCAGGGCAACCAGGCCGATGGCCGCGTGGAATGTGCCCAGAGCGGTCCCTCTTAGATTCCGGGGAGCGAGATCAACTACGTATGCTCGCTGCACACCATCAAACATGGCAAACGATACGCCGTACACGGCAAACAGCGGCAGCAAACTGCGAAGGTCAGACGCGAGTATCAGGCCGAGGGAGACCAAACCAAATGCCAGATAGCTTGCGACCAGCACCGGCTTTCTGCCTATCCTGTCCGATAGCGATCCCGCGGGTATAGCAGCAATGACGTAGACCACATAAAACAGCACATACATGAGTATCGCTGTCTGGTCACCCAGCCCAACGTCCTTAGCTCTCAGAAGCAGGAAGGCATATCCGAAATGGCCGAGGTAGAACAACGAAGCCCCGAGGATCACAAGCCTGAGATTCGCGGGCAATGCGCCTAAGCTCACTCTCATGGAGACCCCGGCCGCCTTCTGCTCCCCAGCCGGGGCCGGCTCCCTGATCAACAGGACGAACAGCACCGCTGCTATTCCGGGAATACCGGCCAACAGGAATATCCTCCCGTAGTCCGAACCTGTAGTCGACAGTAGAACAAACGCGAGCAGTGCACCGAGGACGGAGCCGATCCCATCCATAGCTCTGTGGAATCCGTAGGCCTTGCCCCTGACCCCTTCGGCAACCGACTCCGCCACTATGGCATCACGGGGAGCGCTTCTTACGCCCTTGCCCACTCTCTCAAACATCCTGATCACCAGCACCAGAGGCCAGGACCCGGCAAACGCAAAGAACGGCTTGCTGATAGCCGAAAGAGAATAGCCGATCAAGACGAACGGCTTTCTGCTCCTCAATCTATCGGACCAGTAACCGGAGAGCACCTTCACAAATGAAGCAGTCGTCTCCGCGGCGCCCTCAACAACACCCACCACTGAGGCTCCCGTGCCCAGTACACCAAAGAGATACAGAGGGATCAAAGGGAAGACCATCTGGCTGCTGAGGTCCGTGAACAGGCTGACAAACCCCAACAGCAGGACGTTCCTGGTTATACCCCTGAAGACCCGATGTCTCCTATCGTGATCCACAATTCACTTCCTTTGTGTGGCTTCCTTCTACCACGATAGCATCCTCAGGCATTGCGAGTCGGTATTATACACTGCGGTGCCGCCACAGAGAACTGTGCACTCAGCCTTGACAACAGGCCAACAGGCTTGTAGCATTGGGGGTTAGTCCGTTCACCCTGAGGCGGCTGGCCCCATACTGAGACATGAGAATCTGCCTTCTGTCCTATCGCGGCAATCCTTATTGCGGAGGGCAGGGCATCTATATCTACTACCTATCTCGTGCCCTCCGGGACCTCGGACACGAGGTCGATGTGATGTCCGGGCCACCTTATCCGCAGGTGGCAGACGACATACAGCTACACCGCCTGGACAGCCTCAATCTCTATGAGACCGAGGACTCCGCGTGGCAGGTTCTCCCTCGTCTGCGCGATCCCATCAATCTATACGAGGTTCTGTCGGTGGGCACCGGAGCGTTCCCCGAGCCTCTTACCTTCAGTCTCCGAGCATACCGCGAGATCAAGGCCCTTCTGCGCGGGAGAGGTTACGACATTGTCCATGATAATCAGTGTCTGGGTTACGGCCTTCTCTTACTCAAGCGCCTTGGTATCCCGGTGGTAGCCACCATTCATCATCCGATTCCCATCGACCGTGACATAGCCATCGCCCAGGCCAGATATCCCTGGCGCAAACTCCTTATCCGGCGCTGGTATGCCTTCTGCGGGATGCAGGGCCGGGTGGCCCGACGCCTGGAGCGGATAATCACCGTGTCGAATAGCTCGGCCCGATCGATTGAGCAGGCGCACGGTGTTAGCCAGAGACTGATGAGGGTAGTACACAACGGCATCGACACCGACCTGTTCCGTGAGGTCAACGGCGTTCCCAAACGTCCGAACAGTCTGGTGCTGGTCAATAGCGGAGAGCAGTCACTGAAAGGAGTGCCCTACCTCTTCCAGGCACTCCGCATGCTGAGAGACGGCACGGACCTTAGGCTGACAATTGTAGGAAGTCCTGTTCCGGATGGTCAGTATCTGAGGCTGATAAGGCAGTATGGCATCGAGGACATGATCACCTTCACCGGCAGGGTGACCGCTGACGAACTGGTAAGACACTACTCTACAGCGGAAATGTGTGTGGTACCGTCCCTCTACGAGGGTTTCGGGCTCCCTGCCGCGGAGGCCATGGCCTGTGGCCTTCCTGTGGTATCCACCACAGGAGGTGCCCTTCCGGAGGTAGTAGGCCCGGATGGCGAAGCCGGAATCCTCATACCGCCGGCAAACCCTGAAGCTCTTGCGGCGGCAATCAGGAGACTCCTCGCCGATACCCCATTACGCCGGAAGATGGGCGAGGCGGGACGCAAGAGGATCGAGAGCGAGTTCACGTGGCAGCGGGCGGCCCAGAAGACTGTCGAAGTATATCAGGAGGTTATGTGAATGCTCACTGTGGACTACAGCCTGCTGGGGATAAAGGACGGTGAGCGGATTCTCGATATCGGCTGCGGTACCGGCAGGCATAGTTGGGAAGCCTGCCGGCAGGCCCGCTGCGTGGTATTTGCTCTGGATATCGATGGCGATGAGCTTGTCCGCGCCAGGGGTGTCCTCAGTGCGATGGATAGACAGGGAGAGTCCCGCGGGCAGTGGGGTCTGCTACGGGCCAGCACGGTCTACCTTCCCTTCAAGGAAGGGGCTTTCGACAAGATCGTGTGTTCCGAAGTGCTCGAACACGTGCCCGATGACGCGGAGAGCATCAAGGAGATGGCCAGGGTGGTGAAGGACAGCGGCACCGTTGCCGTAAGCGTGCCCAACCAACTTCCGGAGGCCATATGCTGGCGGATATCGTCTGAATACCACAACCGTGCCGGTGGACACGTGCGCATATACAGGCGTGGTGAACTCATTGAGCCCCTCAATGCCGCCGGCCTGCGTGTCTACGCTACCCGCCGCAAGCACGGTCTCCACTCCATGTACTGGATATGCCGCTGCATTTTCGGAGTCAACAATGAGAAGGCCTTCTTTCCTTCCCTTTATCACAGGTTTCTGGTCTGGGACATGAAGGCTAACAGGAGACCGGTCCGCTGGCTCGAGGCTATTCTCAACAGCTTCTTCGCCAAGAGCGTGGTCTTCTACGCCACCAAGAACAAGAGCAAGAGGTAGATAAGTGGACTTAAGGCAACGATTGACCCGGCTGGAAATGGAGGGCTTGATACAGCAGCAGGCCAACCACATAGCCCGCGTTCAGCTTCCATCCGGTGTCATACCCTGGTATGACAACGGCATTGCCGATCCCTGGGACCATGTCGAATGTGCCATAGCGCTGGATGCGTCCGGGAGATCCAGGGAAGCCGAAAAGGCATACTGCTGGTTGCGCCGCGCTCAGAACACGGATGGCAGCTGGAACTCCAGCTACCTGGGAGATAACCCCGACGACCTGACCAGAGACACGAACTATGCCTCGTATCCGGCGGTCGGCCTGTGGTACCACTATATGATCACCAGGAACAGGGGTTTCGTTGCTGAAATGTGGCCGACGGTGGAGAGAGGCCTTGACTTTGCCCTCCAACTACAGCAGCCGACCGGCGAAATCTACTGGGCCCGTGACCCCCACGGGGTGGTCTATCCGCTGGCCTTGATGGCGGGTTCGAGCTGCATCTTCCAGAGTCTCCGCTGCGGGATCAAGCTCGCCAGGCTGCTGGGAATGCAGCGACCGCGGTGGCATGAGGCAAGCCGCAGACTGGCGGAAGCCATCACCCAGCAGCCGGGGCTGTTCCACAACTCCGTCGACAGTCAATACGATTATGCCATGACCTGGTACTATCCAGTTCTCACCGGCATACTCAGGGGAGAGCAGGCCAGAGAGCGCATATACGAGAAGTGGTCCGACTTCGTTGTCGACGGATGGGGGTGCAAGTGCGTGGTGGAAGAACCCTGGTGGATAACGGTGGCGGAGACATGCGAACTCGTCCTGGCTTTGACACGCATCGGCGAAAACCACAGGGCAAGGCTTCTGCTCGACTGGGCGCTCGAACTCAAGGATGACGATGGTCGGTTCTGGACGGGGATGAAGATGCCCGAGGAGGAGATCTGGCCCCCCGAGGACAAACCCACCTGGGTCTCGGCGGCAATGATTATCGCACTGACGGGCCAGCTTGAGATATCGATGCCTACAGCTACCCGCCCCGGGATCTTCACCAGGTTCCCCTGAGGAGTTCCTTGATCAGTATCACCGACTTCTGGAGCAGAATTCCGGGTCTGAGACGCCCGCCACCAGAGTTCGTCGGCTACGAGAACCTGATAGCCTTCATAACCAAGCAGAACCTTCTGCAGATGGATGGTGACCTGATAGAGATCGGCGCCTACATGGGCGGTGGCACGGTGAAGCTAGCGAGACTGGCGGCCAGGCACGATAAGAGGGTCTATGTCATCGAAACATTCGACCCTGACGTGGACACTACCGTGAGTAAGAGCGAGGTCACAGCAGCAGAAGTGTACCGGGCATTTCTCAAAGGGCGCTCCATGTGGGAGGTGTACAGAGGAGCAACACGGCGCATTCACAACATAACCACGATCATAGAAGACTCCAGAAAGGTTGTTCTGGATGAAGACGTGCGATTCGTGTTCGGCTTCGTCGACGGCTGCCACCAGAAGGACTGCGTGACGAGTGACTTCCACCTGGTGTGGCCTCACGTGGTGCCGGGAGGCGTGCTCGGCTTTCACGACTACAAATACACTGACTGGCCCGAGGTTACCGAGGCCCTGGCCGATCTAATGGATGAGCACAGAGATGAGATACGCGATACGCACGAGATAGTCGGCAGCTACGGCATCTCCTCTATCTTGCTGACGAAGAGGTAGACTTCCCCCTGGGAACGCATCTCATGACGATGACATCGCTGAGAGAAGGAAAGTACCTGGCCAGCCCGTCCAGAGCCGTCAATGACATAGAGGAGACCCGCCCCGGCAATCTGTCAAGCAGAGAACTCCACCCCGGCAGTCCGACCAGCAGTGATATGCCAAAGGATCGCTCTATTCTGAAGTGAGGCCGTACCAGCCGCTTCACGGTGCCGTAATCCAGTTTGATAGTGTGGTCGTCGGGTATCTGCCAGAAGCGCCCGTCATCCACCTTCTGCCGGCGAAGAAACCGCATCAGAGAAAACAGCCGCCTGCCTGCCCTGAATCCAAGGCTCTCGAAGTTGGCAGTCGCGATAACAGCCCTTCCCTGGGGTTTGAGCACCCGGGCCATCTCGGCAATCGCCTCGTCCGGATGACAGAAGTGATCCAGGGCCCCCTTACAGACGACCTTGTCGAAGGAGTTACTCTTGAACGGCAAGTGCGCGCTAACTCCGCGGGCAAGATTCACGACGGTACCGTTCTGAGCGATATGCTGTCGCGCATGAGATATCATCCTACCCGATGGTTCGAGCCCGGAGCATCGCCCACCCTTCATAGCTAACTCTATAGCGTCAACTGCCCTGCCGCATCCGACATCCAGCACCAGTTCCTGATCGACAACGGCCACGGTGCCAAGAGTGACAGCGGTCATCCTCTTGAAGAGATGAGCTATGTCCGGGTAGACCTTCGGAGGGAGCACATGAGCATCGTCCCAGTCCAGATCCACCTTGCCATCATCGCTCTGATCGGCACACCGGTAGTCTCGATCGGACAGATCCCGAGGAACCCTGTCTATGTCTATTTGGCTGGCATCCAGATTCACAGCTAAGATGCCATTGTAGTTGATCGCCACGAATAGGTCAATCGTCCCGAGTGAGACACAACCAGCCCGACAACCTGGCTAGTCTACGATCTCGATTCCTTCGCCACGAAAGAGGGCCGAGGCACTCGCCAGATCCTCCTCACTGGTTGCGCTCAGACTCAGTGGTTCGAGCACACTGTCGATCCTGGCCAGCTTGCTCTCACCCATCCTGTGATACGGAACAAGGCTTACCTCAGAGACTCCCCGTGTCCTGAGAAAGCGAATGATGTCCGTAAGGTTCGTCTCCGTTGCCGTCAGACCGGGAACCAGCGGAACCCTCACCCGTATCTTGCTCACGTCCCGGCTGAGCAGCCGCTCAAGATTCTGGAGTATCAGAGCGCTATCCCTTCCCGTGAGACGCAGGTGCAGGGACGGGTCAACGGCCTTCAAGTCATAGATCACCAGGTCCAGGAAGGGAAGAAGGGGTGCGAGCTTCTTGTAGTCCACATAGCCACAGGTCTCGAGAGCAACATGGAGTCCCTGTTCCTTGCACAAGGGAAGAAAGCCAGCAAGGAAGCCGGCCTGGCAGGTAGGTTCTCCCCCGGACAGAGTTATACCGCCCCCCGATGCCACGAAGAACGGCATGTCGTCCCTGGCTTCCGCCAAGAGCTCCTCCGGTGTGTAGAGCCTGCCGACGATCTCCAGAGCTCCCGATTGGCAGACCCCCACACACTTGCCGCAACGATCACAGAGCTCGCGGTTGATCCGGCCTGCTCCCTCGAAGCTGATGGCCTGCAGCGGGCATGCTCTTCGACACTCCTGGCACGCGAGGCATCTGTCTGCCGAGAAGCTGATCTCGGGCTCAGCGTCCAGACCCTCGGGGTTCTGACACCACAGGCAGCGCAGGGGACACCCCTTGAAGAAGATGACGGTCCTTATTCCCGGCCCATCGTGTATGCAGAAGCGCTGCAGGTCGAAGACAGTACCCCTGGTGGGCATGGTAACCACTACACCGAGCAGTGCTCGGTTCTAGCTATGATCTCGTCCTGTACCTCTCGACTCAGGTCGGCAAAATAGGCCGAATACCCCGCCACTCTGACCATAAGCCCGGCATACTTCGAGGGGTTGCTCCGGGCATCGAGGAGGGTCTGCCTATCGATGACGTTCACCTGCAGATGCATACCTCCCAGCGCGAAGTAGGCCCTCAACAGAGCACCGAGGTTCTTAGTTCCCACCGCACCCTTCAGATACAACGGATTAAACTTCAGATTCACGGCCACCCCGTTAGCGGCCTGCGAATAGTCCACCCTGGCCACCGACTTGAGATAGGCGGTAGGCCCCTTTCTGTCGGCACCGTCGCAAGGCGAAATCCCGTTGGCAAAGCTCTCCAGGGCTTTTCTGCCGCTGGGTAGCGCGCCAACAAACTTGCCGAATCCCTTGTGGTTGGTCATGCTCAGAAAGCCTGGCAGATAGACTCCACCCCTGGGGTTGCGATGCTTTGCCACCTCCTGGCAGAAAACCTCAGCAACCTCCCTAGCATACCTATCGGGAAGCTCAATGTCGTTACCGTACCTGGGCACCTCGCTCATGATCAACTGATGAAGCCGTTCATGGCCATCGAAGTTGTCCTCCAGAGCCCTGACCAGTTCATCCATGGTCATACGCTTCTCTGTGAACACCAGCCTGTCTATCGCTGCCAGAGAGTCAGCTACGTCCGCTACACCAACCCCCTGCACCCCTGTGAAGTTATACACAGCCCCACCCGCAGTAACGTCCTTCCCGGTTTCGAGACAACCCTCCGTCAGAGAGGACAACAAAGGGCTGGGGTAAAGCTCTCTATGGGCAATACCCAGGGCATTCAGTCCGATCACCATCTGCTCTATCACATAGGTTGTCTGTGTGCGAAATGCGTCCAGAAGGTCTTCCATTCTCCTGAAATCACGGGGGTTGCCTGTCTTTGCCCCTACCTCCTCTTGCATGACCGGACTATAGCCGTTGTTAAGGGCCATCTCCAAGCAGATAGGCAGACTCATCAAAGCGGCATCAGTGGAACCGAATGTCTTTCCGGGAACCGATATCTCCACACAGCCGATGACAACATAGTCACGTGCATCTTCCGCGCCAATGCTCTTCCTGACAAGAGCCGGAATTATGACATCGTCGTTCACGAGACCGGGCATCCCTCCACCCCCTTTCACAACCTCACAGATCCTATCCAGATAGTGCGCCGGTGATTTCGCATGTACTCTGGCATGAAGATTGGGGTGCCTCGTCTTGATAAGCTCTCTTGTGTCAAGAAACAGATGGCTGAGATCGTTGGTGGCATCGCCGCCCTTCCCGGTCATCCCGCCGATGGTGATAGACGGATTTGCCGGGAAGCCGCTGAACAGCATGGCAAGGTTCTCTGCAAACAGGGGAACGAACTCGGACATCTTGACGAAGAGGCAACCGACAAGCTCCAGCGCCTCTTCCCGGGTGATGACCCCCCGATCAAGGTCTCTCCGGTAATACGGATATAGATACTGGTCTGCCCGTCCCAGGCACAGAGCCTGCTCGTAGTTTTCCTGATGTAGAGCAACTTCGAGGAGCCAGATACTCTGCAAGGCCTCACGGAATGAAGCAGCCGGTCTGGCAGGAACCTTGCTGCAGACCCGAGCGATCTCCTGTAATTCCGACTTCCTCAGAGGGTCTGACTCCACTTCGGCCAGTCTCAGCGCTTCGCTCTGGTACCTGCCTGCAAACTCGATGACCCCATCACATGAAACTTCGACAGCTCTATAGAAGGAGCGTGCCCTGAACAACTCAGGCTCACCCACCGGAGCCCCATCTAGCTCTCTAATCCTCTCCCTTGCTTCTTCCTTGATTCCCTCTAGTCCAACCCTGATCAACTTCTCGAAGTCGGGAGCAGTATGTGAAATCCCCGCCGCCTCTGTCAGTACGAAGAAACCGCCCTTAAACAACAGAGACAGCGGCTGCGGTGGCGACAGGAACTCCTGCGCATGCCAGGCCAGGACTTTGTCCATCCAGAAAGGAAAGACGTCCTGCTCCAACTCCTTGATTTCCTCATCGGTTATCTCAAAGGCATCCACCGCGCGTTGTCTGAGATTGGCCAGTTCAGGCCATACAAGAACGCCGACAAACTCCGGATACATCAGAGCCCCTATTCTCTTACTGGTTATACTGCCCACCAGCAGTTCATCCGGGTATATCTTGACATCGAGGTTCTTCAAGACGTGGCCAACTGCTCTGGCCCGCCTGTAGACGGGAGGCATGAACCATACATCCGTTCCCTTCATGAACTCGGTGAGGTAGCGTGCCCTCTGAGTGCACACTTCCTTCCTTGCTCCTAAAAGGTCGCCATAGAGTCTTGACAGTCTGGGAAAAGCATCCAGTGTCATCTCCTGCATAGCTACTCCGTCAGCCATAACATGCCTCCTGTTCACTTACCACCGATCCATCGGGATCATCGGTGATAAAGCGTCCTCATGCGGTTAGTCCGCAAACCTCATTTGATGGCGATGACCTCGATCTCCACGGGAAAGCCGCCCGGAACCTCCCTGACGGCTACACAGGACCGCGCGGGTGGGTTCTCAGGGAAAAACGTCCTGTACACTTCATTCATATCACCAAAATCCGCCATGTCCCGGAGAAAAACCGTCGCCTTCACGACCTTGCTCAGATCGCTGCCTGTCGATTCAAGCGCCCGCTTCACGTTGTTGAGCACCAATTCAGTGGCCGCCTTGACATCGTCGGTTATCTTCAGATTCCTGTCCACATCTATGGGAAGCGTCCCCGACACGAACAGGAAGCCCCCCGCTTCTACGACATGAGAATAGGGCGCACCCCTTGCGAATCCATCAACCTCGTACGTAGTCTTCTCCACTGCGTTCCCTCCTATATATTGGCTACCCGGTAGTAGCGGTATTCCGAGCGACCCGCCCCGGTCTCTCTGCAGTTCTCCACAACCACGCAATCGACCTCACGATACCCTGCGATACATGCCGTCCAGCCGGTGGGAGACCCTCTCCTCGGTTATCCCCAGCCTGACGGCAATCTCCCGCCTATCGAGTCCCTTCTCGCTCAGACGAATGATATCGCGTGTCTGCTTCCCTTTCTCGCTCTTCCGGTCGGCAATCTCGCCGATCTCGGCAGTATAACCTGTGTCCTCCGTCTTGATAAGCCCGAGTTCCTCCATTGCGGCAACGACCTTTTCACCTTCGGCACTCCTGATTACGACGGTCGACCGCCCCCCGGAGGACCCGCCACTGCCGACAGCGATATCGGCGAGCTCGGCAGCGAAGTCCCGGCAGACAAGGCAATGCCGGGGCACACAGCTCTTCATCTCGATGATAGGAAGTGACCGTTTGTCCCCGTCGACACACATGTTGAACGTATCGTCGATCTCAAACCTATGCACCTGGCTCATCTCTACACCGTGAGTCCTGACTATGTCCTCCATACAGGCATACTCATAGTTCTCGCGGCAAAAAAGGCCTACCATGAGCTTCACCGACGTCGCCAACGGCAGACCCTTATGCTTCAGATATCTCATCGACTGCACATGGCACGGAGATCCCACCATCCAGATCTTGCTCAGCCCGTGCTCAACGACGGCCTCCCTCAATGTGCTCAGGACCGGCACAACACCGTACTTGGTACCGGCAGCCCCGATGATCTCGTCCCTGGTCCTGGCAACATAGGCTGTCGGAGCCCAGCCATCTCTGCCGACTACCAGTGCGCCATCCATCATGCCGCTGTCCAGCCCGTACAAAAGCAGAGCAGTAACCACCCCCCCATCCTGAGAGCTATCTGCAATGCCTCTATCCGTCGTCCCCGCCACCACAACGCGCCTGTACAACCCGATGCTCTCCCGCTTTCCCCTACCGATAGTCTCACCCTCTATGTCCTTGATCAGGTCGTGCCTGAGCATGTAACAGGCTTCGTAGCATGTACTGCAACCAACGCAGTCCATGGCTCGCTTGCGCCGCCTCGGCCTGCCATCGATGAACTTGACGTGAGAACTGGGGCAGGCAACAATGCATGCTCCGCATACGGTGCACTCACCTGCATCTATGATTCTTGTCTCAAGATCCTCATAGCCGGGCATATCTCTATACGCATTCTATTACAGGCCGAACCATCCCCACCTTGCTAAGCAAGTTCGCCGCCAGCCTTCATCCTGGCTATCTCTTCCTCTCTGAGTTGTCTCTTGAACAGCTTCAGTGTGACCGTTACTGGCAACTCCTTCCTGAACTCGACAAACTTCGGCACTGCATAGGCCGGCAGCTTCTCCCGACAATGACCGACAATCTCCTCCGCCGTCACCTTTCCCTCGAATCCCTTCTTGAGTCGGATGAATGCCTTTATCCTCTCGCTTCCAGGCCGCTCAGGATCGGGAACGCCGATTGCCACGGCATCACCGACCGCCGGGTGTTCGTACAGGGCGTCATCCACAAGTCTCGTATAGACCTTCAGACCGGATACATTTGCCATGTCCTTAACACGGTCCGTAATGTAGAAATAGCCGTCGTCCTCCATTCTAACGACGTCACCCGTGGGCAGCCAGCCGTCCACAAGACCCTTGCCTGCCTCCGGCCAGTATCCCAGCATCACCTGAGGGCCTCGCACCCAGAGCTCGCCCTCACTGCCCGGGGCAGCCTCCTCGCCTGTGTCGAGATCGACAATCCTGACGTCTGTGTCTGGTAGTGGAATGCCTATCGAACCGAATTTCTCGTGAGGCATGAAGCCGGTGATCTTGGAGAAGGACGATAGGTTCATGTGCGTGCCGCCACCGGTCTCTGTAAGACCGTAAGCCTCGGTTATGGGCACACCGGTCTCCTTCCTGAACTTCTGCGCGATCTCCGGGGCCAGCGCCGCCGTGGTGGAGACAAACATGGTGGTGAGCTTACCCAGACCTGCAGCAACCAATCGCGAGTACTGAGTCGGTACGCAGGCACAGAAGAAGGGGCGATACTTCATCAGCATCTGCACCAGAGTGTCTATGTCACGAGGGTCGGGCAGCAGATAACCCTTGAGTCCCCAGTATACGCCGAACTGCATCATCAGGTGGCCGTAGGCATGAAACAGCGGAATGGGTATCATTTCCGAAGCCTTCCCCCTGATGCCGACCTTTAGCGGCTCATATGACCATGCGGTCTGCAGTATAGCTACTACCCGGTTGTAGTGGGTCAGCATCACTCCCTTCGGCAGTCCTGTAGCACCTCCTGTGAACGGCAGCACGGCCAGATCCGTCATCGGATCGATATCGACAGCTGGAGGCTCCGGCTCATGGCTTTCGACCACCTCGCGGAACTGATGTACGTCTGGCTGCCTTTCGAGTTCGGGCTCCTGCGATGAGTAGTCCATCAGAGAGCTCACTATCACATTGTTTACACCGGTCTTATCCCTTATCGAGTTCACAATCGCCAGAGACATATCTGAGCAGATGACCGTCTCCGCTCCCGATTCGCCGATCTCATACACCAGGTCGGCCGCCTTGTGCATAACACTACAGGGAACGTGCGCTGCACCCGCCTTCATGATCCCAAAGTCGCTGATCATGAACTGGGGGCAGTTCGGCAGAATGGTCGCCACTTTGTCACCCTTCCTCACGCCTAACTCAGCGAGCCCGGCAGCCAGGCTGTCACTAAGTCGCTTCATGTCGCTATAAAGGATCTCCCTGCCCAGGTAATGGCAAGCCGGTTTGTCGGGGAACTCAGCCGCGGTAGCGTCCAGAAGACTGTGCACCGTCGTCTCCGGATATGGTTGTTTGGTCTGAGGAAGCTTATAAGGACCCAGTTTGTACTGACTCAACCAGGGTCTTTCGGCTATTGTTGCCACAGATTCACCCCCTAGATCTTATCGATAACATAGTCCAGACCGAGCTCTCTGAGTTTCGTAGCGCCGGGCTTGCCGGTCCTGGCGTCCCAGCCGCGAAATCTATAGTAGGCATCCAACATCTCGTCCAGTCTCTCCACCTTGTGTCCCGCAGCAGGCCCCTCGGGCAGAGGCTCCTCCAGCAATCTCCTGGGTAGCGTGTCATCAGCCCTTGTCAGCCCATCCCTGACACTGAAGGCCCTCGCAAGATTGTACACCCTCTCTCCGGCCTTTCTAAAATCGCTCACACTCAACTCCCAGCCCACACAATTGGATATCATATCCGTCCAGTCCTCGGTAGACAATGCCATCCCCATGAACTTACAGGTCCCGACGCAATCAAAGACAGTCAGGGCATCCTCAAGGTCTTTCACCACCTTAGCCTCTGCGGGGTCTTCAACCAATGAGTCTTCAATCCTGCTATCCTCGACACACATGAACGGAATGTCAATGAAAGCCGGTCCCTCTATATAAGCAGTGATATGATCACCACCGCGGTTGGCAGTGGCGAACGCCAGGCCGCATATCTTGGCTGCCCTCGGGTCATATGCCGGTAACTCCAGCCCCTTCACGTGCATGGCGAAGCTCTCAGCGCCTTTGTCAAGGCTCGCCGCAGCCCTCCTGGTTCCTTCAGCCAGCAGGTCACCGATACCTTCCCTCTTCGCTATCCTGTGTATCAACTCGATCACGGGGTCCGGGTTCCCGAACCTCAGTTCCAGCCCGTCGGTGTCTGCCCCGGTCAGTATGCCTCTCTCATAACACTCTGTGGCGAAGGCTATTGTGCTTCCCGTGGAGACGACATCCAGTCCGTAGTCATCACACAGGTTGTGCGCAAGAGTCACAGCCTCCAGACTCTCAAGCGCGCACATGGCGCCAAAGGCGCCGATCGTCTCGTATTCCGGCCCTTCCCCCTTACACGCATACGGACCGCTCCTCACCACGCTGACCCTGCAACAACTGATGGGACAGGCATAGCAGTGCTTCCTATCGACCAGCAGTGTACTCTCGAGCGTGATTCCGCTAATCTTATCGATGTCGGGGAACACCCCTGTCTGCCAGTTCCTAGTGGGAAACCCACCCCTGACATTCACCAGGTCTGTGGTCATCGCCGTCCCGTACGTCTCAAGCGTAATCTTCAGCATGCTTTCATTCACCAGGTCGTAGTTCCTCCTGGATATCTCGCTGAAGACATCCCTGTTGGCGATCGCGATCTCCTGCGTCCCTCCGGCGGCCACGGCCTTCAGCCGTTTCGACCCCATGACCGCACCCACGCCGCATCTGCCGGCTGCACGATGGACATCGTTTATGATGGCAGCATACTTGACCAGGTTCTCACCAGAGATCCCGATGCAGGCGACGTTGAAATCCTCCCCCAGATCCTCCTTGATCAGTCTGTCGGTCTCACTGACACCCTTGCCCCAGAGATGCTCCGCGTCCCTCAACTCAGCCTTGCCATCGTCGATCACGAGATAGACCGGCCTGGGTGATACGCCCTGGAAGATGATACCGTCGAACCCCGCGCTCTTAAGACACACTCCCCAGGTGCCCCCGGAGTTCGCCTCAGCCCAGAAGCCGGTCAGAGGGGACTTCGTCACAACGCAGTATCTGCCGGCGCTGGGCGACTCCGTGCCGGTCAGAGGCCCGGTCATGAAGATGAGTTCATTGTCTGCGCCAAGCGGGTCTGCGCCCTTGGGCACTTCGTCAAACAGATACTTCGTCGCCAGTCCACTTCCGCCCAGGTACATCTTGCAGTCGCTCTCATTCAGCCTCTCCTCACCAATCTTGCCCGTTGTCAGGTCAACTCTCAAGATTCTGCCCATGTAACCGAACACCATTCTGCTCCCTCCTATCTGTCTGTTCACACTTCTGAGTTGTCGCTGTCAGCTCTCAAACTCGCCACTTACCACATCCAGCCGCTGGACCAGATGAATTCTTTCAAAGGGTGCCTTTGTGAGTTCCATGACCTTCCTGAGCACCTTTTCGTCGGGTGCCTCCCATTCGCAGAAGTGCGTCTTCCCTGTGAAATCGCAGTAACTACACCGCCATTGCACGTTCTTTGGCGCATAGCCAGGAAAGGCCTTAGCTCTCGCGATCAACTCCTCCCTTGTGAAGGGTGTCTTATGAACCACTATAAACCTAGCCATCTTCCTTGCCTCCTTCAGGTACTCCCTAGATCACTTTGCACTGGAATCGCCGCTCAATGAGACTAGAAATCAACCGTCCTCCCATCATATGCGTACCTGAAAAACCTCTCGCTCTCTGCAGCATCAGGTATTCTTGCGCTCACTATCAATGAACCATCGGCCATAAGGTTATCGATGAGTTTCTCCATCGCCTCGTCAAAGGTGTCCGATGCGACGCCTGTCTCCTTGATACTAAGCGGCTGGTTGAGTTCACGGGCCAGTTCCCTTATCGCGTTAGCCAGGGCGGTGGCTGGCGTCTCTCTCTGCGGATCTGTGCGCTTGATAGCATACAGTATCTCAGCCCAGCGATCATTCGCTGCCTCACCGACAAACTCGATGGTATACGGTAGCAACAAGCCTACCGCTCTCCCGTGTGGCACGTGAAACACAGCACCCAGAGAATGACCGGCCGCATGGGCCATAGCTGAGAGTGAGTTGATGAAGCCGATCCCTGCGATGCACGCCGCGTTGTGTAGCTTCTCTCGAGCCTCCATGTCATCGACATCATTGACCGCACGAACAAGATACTCGAATACAAGCTGCATCGCTCGGATGCATAGCCCATCTGAGAAGTCATTATTCCACGTACAACTATACCCTTCAATAGCGTGTGTAAGCGCGTCCATACCCGTATCTGCGGTGAGTTGAGGAGGCATGGCTCGCGCCATCTGCGGATCCACGATTGCGATGTCAGGCACTATCTGGCGGTTGATTAGACTTAGCTTCCTCCGATCTGCAGTATCGGTCAGCACGACCGCGAACGTCGCCTCTGAACCCGTGCCCGATGTCGTCGAGACACAGACAAGCCTGCACTTGGTACCGAGCCCAAAGTCCGTGATAAACGGGTTGATCTCCTCGATCAGTATGTCCGGGCGTTCATACTGCACCCTCATCGCCTTGGCGGCATCCATAACCGACCCTCCGCCGACAGCCACGATCAGATCCGGGCGATGATCGTTGATCAAGGACACACCGTTGCGTACCGTCTGGACCGACGGATCCGGCTCGACTCCATCGAAAACGGCGGCTGTCGCTATTCCCGCCAGGGTCAGTTGCTCCTTCACCCGTTCGACTAGACCCAGATCGACTATGTTCTTGTCCGTAACAACGACGGCCGTTCTCGCCCTCAACTCAGCAAGATGACTCAAGGCGTCGGGGCCAAAGACCACCTCAGGAGCCACGAAGTACCACATATGAACCTCCCCTCTTTCGGTTCATCCCCGGGGCGAACCTCATTATGTTAAATGCCATGAACCATCACCGATCGATCATAGCGCTAGCCCTGTATCTGAGCTACTGGGGAAACTCGGTCTCAAACGCGGTCATGCAGTTCACTAGTTCAACAGCCGCCCTGGGCATTCTCATGATCTGCCCCATATCTCCCTTCACCTTTATCTTGCCCGTCATCATAGCCCGGACCGGATCTATCTCCTTATCAAGTATCTTCTTCATGTTGGTAAACGGACCGAATATCCTGTACTTTGGAGACCGCTCGCCCTCATCTTCGATGCCAGCCGACTCGCGGCATTCTCCGTGCCACAGGTCAAGATATACGATGTGCCTATTCTTGTATGATGCATCGGGCTCTACGATGATGTACATGTCCCCCTCCCACTTCTTGGCCGCCTCCTTATATGCCTGGCTGGTCTCTATAGCCTTCTTCAGTGCATCGGCCCATTCCTGAGTACCAAACGTAATCGCCATTCGCTGAACCTCCTCTTCGATGGTCGCGCTTTCGATTACACCATTATACCCGATGGAGATTGTCCGTCAATCTACCTCCGTGTCCCATTTCTGACATTCTGTTATCATTGATTCCCGGCTGTTGCTCATCCCGGTGGTGTTATATTGGAGCTCTTAGATATGGATGTGCCTCTGCGGGGAGAATCGGAGTGAAACAGGATACCCTCGACTTGATCACGCGATCAGCGGAAACGCTGACCGGTGACGACGGAACAGAACGACTCGTCATCAACCTCATCACAACTACATCCATATCGCTCTCATCCGGAATCAGGGTCAAAGAGGTGGAGATAGCGGCCTTAAGACAGGGGATAATCCCGCTGCGATACCTCCGCAACGTGGGCACCGTCGGCCTGACCGGGCAGATCAAAATGCTGGAATCAACTGTGGCTGTCGTAGGAGCAGGAGGACTCGGTGGCAACATCATCGAGTTGCTGGCAAGGAACGGAATCGGGCACATCATTATCATCGATGATGACCGGTTTTCCGAGCCGGATCTTAACAGGCAGATTATGTCGACCGAAGCAGACCTGGACGAACCCAAGGCCGCGGTTGCACGAAAGAGAGCCATGACTGTCAACTCATCCACTGACGTCACTGCCCGACAGGAATGGTTGACCCCTAAGAACGCAGCCACGCTACTTAGAGGCGCACAGGTCGTCGCCGACGGGCTTGATAATCTGCAGTCCCGCTATGCCGTCGAGAAGGCCTGTCGTGACCTCGAAGTACCCTATGTCTATGGTGCTATAGCAGGACTGGGTGGCCATGTGATGACCGTCCTTCCTCAGGATCCGGGCCTGTCATCGATCTACGGGCCAGCTGATGTTGCCTCCGGACGGGGCATAGAGACCGCGATAGGCACCCCTGCTGTGACACCGGCGATCATAGCAGCGCTCCAGGTCCAGGAGGTGATCAAGATCATAACCGGCGTCGGTACCCCCGTACGAAACAGGATCCTGATGATCGATGCCTCCAGAGGAGCCATCGACGCAGTTGAACTGGATTAATCGACAGCATGGCATTAATCAAGGTGCGCTTCTATAGCCTGTTGAGTCGCGGTCTGGATGCAGACACGATCACACTACAGGCCGACGATGCGCAGGAGGCCCTTCTTCAGGTCGAGAAGACCTTCGGCTCGCGCATTCGTAGAGAACTCGAAAGCGAAGGGATCCGCCTCGACGGTGAGCTACAGGACTACTGCCTTATCCTGCTGAACGGCACCAACATCCGCAATCTGAAGAGCACTGATCTGCAGGATGGAGACACGTTGCACATCTTCCCCCGTGCCATCGGCGGATAAGCACCGCACGACCTGAGACCTTGTCGCACCCACCACAAAGGCACAGGCCAGATGACATCAGTCCCTGAGACACACTGATCATCAAACGGCCATAAGTGCCCATCCGGGGGCCATCCCGGCGAATGCTACCCTCCCGAACAGGTGGCGGCACGCGTTTACGACAACAGGCAGCATAATGCTAGAATTGGCTCTATGCCGGCGAATCTCCCACCACAGTATTACGAAGCTGAGAAGAACTATCGATTAGCCAGAGAGCCCGACGAGAAGATTGCGGCGCTCCAGGCGATGCTCTCTATCATGCCCAAGCACAAGGGCACCGATAAGCTCCATGCGGACCTGAGGCGTAAGATCGCGAAATTCACACAGGAAGCCGAAAGGAAGCACGCCACAGCCAGGAGAACAGGCTTCGATATCAAGCCCGAGGGAGCGGGACAGGTAATGCTGGTGGGCCCGGCAAATGCAGGCAAGTCACAGCTACTATCATCTGTGACCGAGGCCACGCCCGAGATAGCCGACTATCCCTTCACCACCCAGATGCCCATTCCGGGCATGATGAAGTTCCACAATATCCAGATACAGCTGGTGGATACACCACCCATCGGCCACAAGGATGCGAGAATCCTGCTGGCAAACCCGCTTAGAAGCGCCGATCTCATCGCTATTGTGGTTGATCTCTCGCTGGAGCCGATAAGCCAGGTAGAGGCAACTCTCCAAGGACTAGCCGAGGCCAGAATAGAACCGTTGACAGAAGATGGTTCGACGGCGACTCCCGGCTCCTATCCCAGGAAGATGTTCATTGTGGCCAACAAGAACGACGTAGCTGGCTTCGGGCGAAACTGGGAACTACTACGATCACGCTATGCCGGGGTTTTCTCTGTACTTTCCATTTCCGCCAGGGAAGGCAAAGGTCTCGACGACTTCAGAAAAGCTGTCTATGACGAACTCAACATCATCCGGGTCTACACCAAGACACCCGGTGACAAGGCTGATATGTCCGACCCGATGATACTGGAGAAAGGGAGCACGGTAGAGGAGGCTGCTGAGAGCCTGCACAAAGACTTCCGGGAGAACCTCAAGTACGCTGTGGTCTGGGGCTCAGGGAAGTACGACGGGCAGAGGGTCAGCAAAGAACATACGCTTCAAGACGGGGACATAATCGAGTTCCGAGTATAGGATCCCTTTCACTGCGGCTTGAGGATCTCCTGTAATCCAGACCAGCCGCTGATAGCGGTTGCAATTTCGCTAGCCCTTCATTATACTTGAAGCGGTGGTTACAAGTTTGGGTTATCGCGCCTCTGTGAAAGCTCTATCGCCCCATTTGCGAACGTTGGATGACCGAAGCTCTAGCCAAGTACTCTAAGAAAGGAGGTCATCCGATGGGTTTCACGGACAAGTCACTGCAATGCTCTGACTGCAGCAATACATTCACCTTCACCGCAGATGAGCAGGAGCTCTATGCCAACAGGGGATACACGAATGAACCCAAGCGCTGCCCTGCCTGTCGCGAAGCCAGGAGATCTCAGCGCAACAGCTTCGGTGGGTACAGAGCAAGCCGCGAGACGCATCCGGCAGTCTGTGCGGAGTGCGGCAAGGACTGTGAAGTGCCCTTCGAGCCCCGAGAGGGCAGGCCGGTGTACTGCAGTGACTGCTACAGCAAACTCAAGCTAAGCGGTCGTTCCTGATCTGCTGCACTATGTCTCGAAGGGGGCGGTAGGCGGCTACAGCCCCGAGGATCCAGCACAGACGGACACATTGCACGAGGATAAGCTATGCTGTGCAAGGGGCGAGGTCATAATTTAATAAGGGGGTTAGTACAATGAACATATATGTAGGCAATCTATCCCGCGAGGCCACCGAGGATGAAATCCGCCAGAAGTTTGAGGCCTTCGGTCAGGTCACCTCTGTTAACATCATCAAGGACAGGTACAGTGGAGACTCGAGAGGATTCGCGTTCGTTGAGATGGCAGACAAAGGCGAGGCCCAGACTGCGATCAATGAGCTCAACGGAACCCAGCTGGGAGAGCGTACCCTGAGTATCAACGAGGCTCGTCCGCGAGGCGAGGCCGGCGGCAGGGGTGGTGGGGGTGGCTTCGGCGGTAGAAGCGGTGGGGGTGGCTTCGGCGGTAGAAGCGGTGGCTCCGGCGGGTCGTACGGACGTGGTGGCGGGGGTGGCGCAAAGAGGCGCAGGTTCTAAGAACCGAGCATTCTACGCACTGATATCATCAGGATTGTGGCCTGGAGTTCCCGGCTGAGGAACGGGAGTTCATTCTTCCGGCGTATCTCAGAGGCGAGCTTCTGTGCCACTTCCTCGATGTCACCCGACTCCTCATACTGTCCGACGAGATAGTCCCTGAACCTCATCGTCCTATCCAGACCCCTCCGCAGAGCAGCTCTCCCCTGCCCGCCAACGAGAACTCCGTGATGCTCGAAGGCACATATCTCAACATCATACTCGGACAGCCTCCTCAGGGATTCCAGGTACATCGGGAAGTCGTATTGAGGCGAGGGAATGACGAATCCTCTGCCCTCCGGCAGAGGACAGGGTGCAGCATCAGAGGGAAACATGGCTTGCAGCGCCGGAACATACAGCGCCATGGAGCACCTGGAATGACCGGGAGCCTCTATGAACTGCGCTTCGATTCCGTCACCGAGGTCTAGAGCCTCCCCGTCGGCCACGACCCTGTCAACGACGATCCCGTCGAATTCCAGCCCCAGATCCCGGTACTCGTTCTGGAGGCCCAGTTGCACTATTTTCTCCCTGTTGGCACTGGCAACTATGTCTATCACCTTAGGCTTTGAGAGCACCTCCGCCGCATACGCTGAAGAGAGCACCTCTGCATTCGGGAACTTCCTCCTAAGATAGGGCACGGCTCCACAGTGGTCGAAGTGAGAGTGGGTGATGATGAGATACCGGACGTCTGCTGTGTCAAGATCCATCGCAGAGAGCTGTCTATCTAGCTCGGGCACGATATAGGTCATGCCTCCTCCGACGATCACGGCATCCTTCCCTCTGACCAGGTAGACACTGATCTCGCGAGTCCCGAGGAAGTCAACCCTGTCGTTGATCCTGCCGGGTTGTGCAAACCACATGACGAAGTCCTTGCTACGCCGTGAAATCCTCAGGCAGAAGTGAACACCCTGATCGCCCGGAAGTACTCTTCTCTGCCTCTCCACATAATGTCGTTATGGTCCGCTCCCGTGATGATAAGCAGCTTCTTGTCAGCGGCTGCCGATCCCCTGAACAAGGCCTCCCCCTCCCTGACGGGGATCAGTTGGTCATGGTCGCCGTGGATGACGAGGGTCGGCACCTCAATGGCACGCACCATTGCAAGATTGGGTGCCTCGGGATCATCTACTCCCACCACCCCGGGTGGGATTCCCAGGTGAGACAGCAGACTGGAAAACGAAGCAAAGCCACTCTCGATGATCAGCCCCTTGACCCTATCCTGATGGCAGTAGGCTACCTCAACGGCGGAAAGGCTGCCCAGCGAGCGTCCCATGACAAAGATGTCGGTGCAGTACCCCTCTCGCTGAAGAATGCCGGCGAACGCCCCAAATACGACGCGCGCATCAGTAACCGTGTTGCTCAGCGTGGGACGCCCCTGACTGGTGCCATAACCTCGATAGTCGGCCACAAACAGATTCAACCCCGCCCCGGCGTACATAGGGGCGATATCGTCATAGTCACTCACCACCTCACCATTCCCGTGGAAGTACAGAACCGAGGGCGAGTCCGCACTGAAAACGTGAAGACGGCAGGAGATGGAGACCTCTTCATCTACGGAGATGCGATAGTCGTGAGCGCCCGGTGGCGCAGCGGTGAAATCCTTCCTGGGGTAGAAGACAAAGGCCAGAACCTCTGGCCTATCCAGTGCAGAGTAGTCAATCCGATGCATGTTCGTTCACAGCCCGATTCTAGCACATCCCGCGCACGTTGAAACCCGCCGGCGGCTTGCTAGCGAGGCAACAACCGCACCGGGAGTTCACAAGCCGCCGTTCAGATCACAGTCGGATGGCAATCACAGACCCCTGCTGAGGATGCCTAACGAAGTGCCAGGCAGACTGTGTGAGACCATGACTAAACCCGGTGCGATCACAGGCATCGGAGATGATGTTCTGGTGGGCCATTGTGGATTCGAACCACAGACCCCGGTCTTATCAGGACCGTGCTCTAACCAACTGAGCTAATGGCCCATGGCAAATATACCCGCTACCGCAACCAACTGTCAAGCTTTGTCGCGTCTCGACCTGATAGGGCCAGCAAGCACGACATACGGGCGACACCGCAGATGTTAAGTGACGTAACCGTCATATAGGACGGTTAGCCGAGAAAAGTCAGCAGGACCCCGGCGATCACCGCCGAGCCTATGACACCGGCCACATTGGGCCCCATAGCATGCATGAGCAGGAAGTTCCTGGGATTCTCCTGCTGCCCGACCTGCTGAGCCACCCGGGCTGCCATGGGGACCGCCGACACACCCGCCGCCCCAATGATCGGGTTGAACGGCTCCTTACTAACCACCCTCATCAGTCTTCCGATGAGCACGCCACCGGCTGTTCCACCGGCGAAGGCAACGAGGCCCAGGCCAAGAACCATCAGCGTCTCAGGGCGCAGCACTACCTCCGCAGGCATGCGCGCCCCCACACATATCATCAGGATGATGGTGGTGATGTTGATCAGGGCATCTTGCGCTGCCTCAGAGAGCCTGTCCACCACGCCGCTGACACGAAGCAGGTTTCCAAACATGAACATCCCCACAATGGGCGCGCTCCGTGGTACCAGCAACAGAGTCAGGATCAGGCAGATGATGGGAAACAGTATCTCTTCTCTCCTCGACACCTCCCGTGTCTGCGGCCTCATGTATGTCTGCCTCTCCTTCTTCGACGTAAGGGCCCTTATGATCGGCGGCTGGATCAGGGGCACCAGCGACATATACGAATAGGCAGTGACCGCAGTAATGCCCATTAGCTCGGGAGCCAGTTTGGAGGTCAAGAAGATCGTGGTAGGGCCGTCAGCGCCGCCGATGATAGCGATCGACGCCGCCTCCTTCAGACCGAAGTCCGCAAGTCCCAGATGCCCCAGTAACAGAGCACCGAGAAAGGCAATGACTATGCCGATCTGCGCCGCGGCGCCGAGCAGGAAAAGCCTGGGGTTGGCTATGAGCGGGCCGAAATCGGTCATAGCTCCCAGACCTATGAAGATCAGTATGGGCAGGATTGTATATCTGACAAGACCGTACTCAATGAACACGCCCAGGAAACCGGCCGCGCCCAACTCTCCCGGCACATCACTCGGGTACACCAGCAGACCCGTACCTGGCAAGTTGGCCAGGATCGCCCCCACACCCACCGGGAGCAGTACGTACGGCTCCCACTTCTTGGTGATGGCCAGGTATATGAAGGTGAGTCCGACGCAGATCAGGACGATGTTTCCCCAGGTGAGCTCGCCAAAGCCAGTTCCCAGAAGATCAAGCATGTCGCACCATCACCCCTGAACACACATTACAGGTGCACACATAACCGTGCGCCGTCTCCACGCCCTACCGCCTCCTCTCAGTTCTGCGAACCACCACCCCCATCAGCCAGGTCGCCACAGCCAGCAGAATCAGGACAACGGCTACCATGCCTATCCCCGCACCTGCTATCGTTGCTGCCTGTCCCCAATCCATCGTTGGCAAATCTCACTCCTGCATAGAGGCACCCGTCCTCTACATCAGCGACTCTTCTTGCTGACGTTCGCGCCAGAGGCGACCCACTGTGCGCCGCACCACCTCGTGGCTAAATCCCCTGTAGCCAAGATAGCCCGAAAGACGCCGATAGAAGTCCCGATAGTCTAGGTGCCCGATGGCTGCCATACGCCCGGAGCCCAGTTTGTAGGCGATCGCATCGTCATCTATGTCGGTAGTCACCTCCTCGACTATCTCCGAAGCCACCCTCTTGTCTCTCAGTTCCTTTTGTATGAGTCTCTTACTCTTGGGCCGGAATGTGAGCCGATTATCCCTCCAGAACATGGCGAAGGCAGCATCGTCGGCCAGTTCCTGTTCTCTGAGCCTGGCAAGCGTCTGCTCCACCACCTGATCGGAAAAGCGACGCCGCTGCAGCATGTGCCTGATCTCTGCTTCACTGCGCGGGCGATAGCTGAGATAGCGGTAGGCTATATTGAGCGAATCCTGCAAGGAACTACTCTGTACCAACTAGCCTCTCTTAGCTATATCAGTCTTCCTGAGCCGGGTTATTCGAAGCTCCCTCGAGGCCAATCGCTGGTATGGCTGCCGAAGCACGTATTGCTTCCTCCAGTTGCTTCATTATGTCGGAGTGCTGTCTCAGGTAATCCTTGGCGTTCTCCCTGCCCTGGCCAAGCCTCGTGTCCCCGTATGTGAAGAAAGCGCCCGACTTCTTCAGCACGCCCGCTGCAACCCCCAGGTCGACGAGGTTCCCTTCCTTGCTTATCCCGTGGTTGAACATTATGTCGAATTCAGCACTGCGAAACGGGGCCGCTACCTTGTTCTTGACCACCCTGGCCCTCACCCTCGAGCCGACTATCTCCGTGCCCTGCTTGATGGTATCTCCTCGTCGCAGATCTATCCTAACCGAGCTGTAGAACTTAAGCGCCCTGCCCCCCGGCGTCACCTCCGGGTTGCCGAAGATGATGCCCACCTTCTCCCTCAGCTGGTTGATGAAGACCACCGCTACATTGGACTTGCTGATGGCGGCGCTCAGTTTCCTCAGCGCCTGTGACATGAGTCGCGCCTGCAGACCGACATGCGTATCGCCCATCTCGCCCTCGATCTCCGCTCTGGGCACCAGGGCAGCAACACTATCGACAATCACGACATCCACGGCGCTGCTTCTCACCAACCTCTCAGTGATCTCCAGCGCCTGCTCACCTGTGTCAGGCTGCGAGATAAGAAGCTCGGCCAGCTTCACGCCACAGTTAGCGGCGTAGCTGGGATCCAACGCGTGCTCGGCATCGATGTATGCGGCGATACCGCCGGCCCTCTGAGTCTCAGCTATTATGTGCTGAGCCAGCGTGGTCTTGCCCGAGGACTCGGAACCGAATATCTCGGTGACTCTTCCTCTCGGTATTCCGCCTATTCCGAGAGCGAGATCAAGGGCAAGTGCTCCGGTGGGAATGGCATCCACGGCGACCCTCGCAGTCCCCTCCCCCAGCTTCATGATTGAACCCTTGCCGTACTGCCGTTCGATCTGCTCGATGGCCAGCTCCACCGCCCTCTCTCGCTCGGTAGCCATCTTGCCAGTACTATAACACAGGAGTATAGCCCCGTCAACGAGTATACGATGCCCTATTCCGCTAGCTCACCCGGTGATTTCGATGCCGAACTCGTTGATGCGATTAAGGTAAGGAGGCAGGCAAGACTGACCTACGACGACTCCCGGCTACTCGTGATCCAGGATCTCCTCAAGGGTCTTCGCCTCTTCAACTCGATACGGGCCCACCCTGGTGCGACGCACTTCTGCCACGGTAGCACCGACCCCCAGCTTCTCGCCGATATCGTGGGCGAGGCTTCTTACGTAGAACCCTGATGAGACCTCGCACGCCAGAACCAGATCGGGATACCGGAAGTCCTTCAACTCCAGCGCCTGAATCGTCACCTTGCTCGGCTGTATGTCTACGGCGAGTCCCTTTCTGGCCAGTTCGTAGGCCTTCCGCCCGTCTATCTTCTTCGCCGAGAACGGCGGGGCAGTCTGCCAGATCTCACCGTGGAACTCCTTCAGTACCCTCTCCAGTTCCTCCCGCGTTACCGGATCGGTGTTGCATGACAGGACCTTCCCTTCGAGGTCGTAGGTATCGGTCCTGATACCCAGCACGACCTTAACTTCGTAGGCCTTATCGAGCTTCAGAAAGAGGGATGCGTTCTTGGTGCGCTTCCCTGTCAGAACCACCAGCAGTCCCGTTGCCAGTGGGTCCAGAGTTCCCGTGTGACCAATCTTAACATTGAGTTTCCTCTTTATCTTACTGACCACCCTGGCAGAGGTGAGACCTTTCGGCTTATCCACGAGCAGCATGCTATCCATTCGGCCATTATATCGCAAAAGCGTCGACTAATCACCTGATGGCATCGTCACGGCCCATGACTCACAACCGTTGGTTTTGGTTGACACGGGTATTGGCCGCTTGTATACTCTTACCTTAGACAGCGTGCAGGGGGGCCTCCGCGTTTTATCCTCCGTGCTGCCCGGTCAGGATGCGGTGGGTTCACATTTCGCTATCTGCCGGGTGTTGGTCGTAGCTGGCAAGAGCACAGGGCTAGGACAATGAGGATAAAGCTAGACAACAAGCAGTTGAAGGGGCTATCACATCGCCTTCCCTTCGAGGTAATAGTCGCAGACCCCAGGGACGTGAAGGGGCTGCTGGAGATACTAGGACACAACATGCCCTGGGACGAGATGGGGCTCAGCAAGTTCGGCGACCCTCTCAGGAAGCCCCCAAGGGTGACCTTCTCGGTGGAGGCGGTTGATGGCGGGTTTGTCTGCGACATTCATCCGGCGTTCGCCTGCTATATATCGAGTCTGCTCACTGATGACCAGAAGTAGACTGCACGCTCAGCAAAGTCCGCGGGCCGTTAGCTCAGCTGGTAGAGCACCTGACTTTTAATCAGGGTGTCGGGAGTTCGAGTCTCCCACGGCCTACCAAAGACCCAGAACCATAGCTAATATGGCTGGGATCGGCCTCATATGAGGCCGATTTTTGTTTGGCCTCAGCAAAACTGTCAACCTGATTTTAAAGGCAGTGTCAACCTGATTTTTTAAGAAGGAGGCCAAAATGGAGACCAGCGCATTAGAGCTCAGCAACCTGATCCAGGGTTTCAAACTGTCATGCCAGACGGAGTGCAAAAGCCTCAGGACTGTCGAGTGGTATACCAGCTTCTTAGGTGGATTCCATGGGTTTCTGGACCGAAACAACCACCCTAGCAATATCAGTTACCTCGACAGAGGCCACATCAGAGAGTTCATCCGGTA
>JAWOGR010000155.1:0-2597 GCA_046496625.1 Dehalococcoidia bacterium
CGGCAGGATCTGGACACAAACTGAAAGGCGAGGCGATTGCCCATGGTGTAACAAGCCAGCACGCTGTCAAACAACACGGACAAAACCCCGCCGATCCCAGTGTAGCCGAAGGCGCAGGCAAACACAAGCCGACCACCACAACGGCGGGTTTCCGGGGTAACTCCTTGATCTCTGTGAAGACGAGCTCTCTCTGCCTATGGAGTATGTGGACTGACCCGTCCAGATGCTCCTGCACGATCACCTTACCTCTGCCTGGCGGCAGGTTTGACTGAGATGCTATCTGGAAGAAGCGATTCTTGTAACGTAGCACCCAGTCATTGCCCACAGTGCGCGGCTCTTCCAGGCAGAATACATAGTTCAGATCCATACCTTGCGGCGCCGGGCAATGAAAGTCTGCTGAGCTCCGAGGCTCGACTACAAGCCTGGCGTTGAGATCGTCTGTGAACGCGATTAGTGACTGGTTAGCCCCGTCAATATCGTTAATGCCTGCTAACCTCAACTCCTTGACCCAGCGGTCCTGATATACTCCGTGCTTTCGCTCTACCCGCCCTTTTGCTTGAGGAGAGTTGGCCATTATGATCTCTATGCCCAGCTTCTTACATGCCCTCCCAAACTGTGTCAGAGGTAACTCACCGGCCAGTTGCTCTTCCACTGTTGGCTCTCGCTTGGTTACATAGATGTTCTTCCAGTCCACGTATATGGCCCTGGGGATCCCGTACCTCTCAACCCACAGCCACAAGACTCTCATCGCTGCTACGATGGTCTCTTCCTCGCTGAGCAGAGCTTGGCTCCTCCCTGTGGCATCATCTACCATGTCCATCAGGCATCGTTCCTCTCCCCGATCCTCAAACCATTTGTGGTGGCTGCCATCCATCTGTACCAGCTCTCCGAAGTGGGCCTTCCGCTCTCGCCATTCCCTGTGCTTGGGTCGCTTCCTGTGCCTCTTCCATAGCCCTGCTGTCAGCAACCATCTTCTCAGCGTCTCGTGGTCAACCTCGTACCCGTCTCGTTCTATCAGCTTCTCTGCTGCCAGAGTGGGCCCAAAGTCCCAGTATCGTTCCCTGTATAACCCCAACACTGCCTCTCTTAACTCACAAGGCTTGCTTCGGTTCGACGGCCTGCCTCTGTTTCGATGAACTAGCCCCTTATCTCCCTCAGTCACATACCGCCTGTATATCCGCCGACCCTGCCGGTAACTTATCCGCATCACTTCCGCTGCCTCCCTGATCGTCATTGCCTTCTCCTCCACCCTGCTCATCATGACCAAACGTCCTCGTTCCTTCTGGCTCATGGCCAATGGCCCTCCTTCCATTCAGGCACCTCCTTTCAGGATGCCTGTTGTTTACCATCTCTGCCGGAAAGAGGACATTTCTATCGAGTCCTTGAGAGGACATTATCATGGAGTTACGACATGCCGGACACACAGTTTTGACAATCTCCGCACCGGTGGTAAAATATCAACTCAGTTCATTGGCAATGCATATCGTGCTGCTATCTGCCGGTTCTTCAAACAGTGCTGAGCGAGTACGCGATACGTCCGAACTGTGTTCAGATAATCGTTGTTGCGAAGAAGCCGGCAAACTACGACAGGAGGCAAAGAAATGGTGAAGAAAGTCATACTACCAGTAGTGGCGGTGATAATCATAGTCGTTGTCATAGTATCGCTACAGGGCGATAGGCCGACACCTCCCCAACCACCCGAGTCACGTACCACAGGACCGTGGGTGGACGCAATCGTCGTCAGGCAGGAGTCCAGTACGCCTGCGGCTGTTAGGAAGCTTGAGGCGGGCGACATAGACATCTGGTTGAGCGCCCTCACGGATCCCGATCTCTACGAGAGAGTAGTTACGCATCCGGACATCCGCTACGAGTTCAGCTATGGCGCCTTCACCGAACTCACATTCAACGTTGCCGGACCCTATTTCTACGATGGGCGAATGAATCCGTTCTATGACGCAGGGATTCGGGAGGCCTTCAACTGGCTGATCGACCGCGACTACATGATAGGATCACTCCTCCGAGGCATGGGCACCCCGATCTACGCCCTGGCGGGCAGGGTGTTTCCCGAGTATGGCCGGCACCAAGACGTTTTTGAGGCCATTGAAGAATACTATGCACATGACCCTGAAAATGCTGAAACGGCCAGGGGCATCGTCCACGACAGGATGGTAACACTGGGCGCCGAGCTTATCGGGGGGGCGTGGCACTACCAAGGCGACGAAGTCGAGATTAGGTTTGTCATCGTGACTGACTGGTTCCCGCCACTCTACCCCGCGGGTGGCGAATATATAGCAGACCTGATGGAGTGGGTAGGTTTCACGGTTAACAGGATACGCCTGCCCGGATCGGCGGCCGTCAGCTACCTGGTCTTGGACGACCCGTTTGACGGCACCTACAACTCCTTCACAGGGGGGTGGGCCTTTGCGGCGATCCCGCGAGATGAAGGGCAGCGCTTCTACGCAAGCGACACCAAGTTCGTCAGGCCCTGGCCCCGCTGGCAAACTCTGGATGCTCCGGAGGATTACCTGGAGGTGGCGAGGGCCCTCTACCAGCGCGACTACAGCACTTTAACGGAGCGGGAGGAATTGTTCGAGCAA
>JAWOGR010000095.1:0-16661 GCA_046496625.1 Dehalococcoidia bacterium
GCCTCAAAACACCTATCAATGGCCATCACCTCACCGGTGGCCTTCATCTGGCTGCCGATCAGCCGGTCGGCCGAGGCGAACTTGTCAAATGGCCACCTCGGTATCTTGACCACACAGTAGTCCAGGACAGGTTCTGCGCAGGCCAGGGTCTTGCCGGTAACTCTGTTCGGTATCTCGTCAAGTCTTCTTCCTATGGCTATCTTGGCCGCCACTCGAGCGATCGGATAACCGGTGGCCTTACTGGCAAGGGCTGAACTGCGGCTGACGCGCGGGTTGACCTCAATGACGTAGTATTCGCCTCCCGGGGTGGGCTTCAGTTCTGGTGCCCATTTCTCCGCCACCGTAGGGCTGGGAGGCAAGGCGAACTGCACGTTGCATCCCCCCTGGATTCCCAGTGCTCTGATAATCTTCAGGCTTGCCGACCTGAGCATCTGGTACTCCTTGTCGTTAAGAGTCTGGCTGGGAGCCACCACGATGCTGTCGCCGGTGTGCACCCCCATAGGATCGATGTTCTCCATGCAGCAGATGGCGATGCAGTTGTCGGCAGCATCTCTCATCACCTCGAATTCGATTTCCTTCCAGCCCAGAATGCATTGCTCGACGAGCACCTCGTGGCTCATGCTGGAATCCAGTCCGCTGGCAACTATCTGCTCAAGCTCTGCCATCGTGCGGGCGATCCCGCCGCCGGTGCCGCCCAGGGTGTACGATGGGCGGACGATGAGGGGCAGACCGATAGAGCCTGCCAGTTTCCGGGCATCAGTGATCGATTTCACAGTTATCCCGGCGGGCACGGGTTCGCCGATATCAACCAGAAGCTGCCTGAACAGCGACCGTTCCTCGGCCTGTTTTATCGTCTCTATAGGTGTGCCGAGACATCGAACGCCATACTTACCGAGTACACCCGCGCCGTCCAGTTCTACCGCAAGGTTGAGCCCCGTCTGACCCCCGAGAGTAGGCAATAGCCCGTCGGGCCTCTCTCTCTCGATTATGCGTGTCACGACTTCAGGAACCAGCGGCTCGACATAGACCGTGTCCGCTATGCCCTCGTCAGTCATGATAGTAGCCGGGTTTGAGTTGACCAGGACCGTCGTGATGCCCTCTTCTCTTAGAGCCCGGCAGGCCTGGGTTCCCGAGTAGTCGAACTCAGCCGCCTGCCCGATAACTATAGGCCCCGACCCGATGACCAGGACTTTGCTTATCAAGGATACCTCTCCCCTTTTCCTCCGTCGTCTCTCACCATCTCTAGGAACCTCTCGAACAGCTGCGTGCTATCCAGCGGGCCGGGTGAGGCCTCGCAGTGGTATTGAACGGACAGCACTGGCAGGTCCCTGTGACGGAGTCCCTCCACGGTGCCGTCGTTGAGGTTGACGTGGCTGATCTCAAGCCCCTCTCCCGGAGCCTCGGCTTCTATGGCATAGCCATGGTTCTGGGAGGTGACGTATACCCTTCCCGTAGCCAGATCCTTCACGGGATGGTTTCCTCCCCGGTGACCGAACTTGAGCTTGAATGTCCCGGCTCCCAGTGCCCTGCCTATAAGCTGATGTCCGAGGCATATGCCCATGAGTGGCCTGCGGCCTACAAGATTCCTGACCGTCTCGGCCATGTCGTCAAGGAGTTCAGGGTTACTCGGTCCCGGCGAGAGGACTATGCCGTCGGGGTTCAGTGACAGGATATCCCCGGCTGAGGCAACGCAAGGGACGACAGTTGTCCGGCAGGCGAGCCGGCTCAGGATGCGCAGTATACTGTGTTTGACGCCGTAGTCGATGACCACTATGCGAGATTGCGGCGTGGTCGACCCTCCGTGCAGTGAGAGCGAGGGCAGAGAGGCGGTGTGAGTTTCACCCGACTTCCAGTCGTAAGCCTTTTCGGTGCTGACCCGGCGCACGAAGTCGGTGGTATCGTAGGCAGGAATGGCGGCTAGCTTTCTCAAGGCCTCATCGACTGTCATGTCGGAGGTGAGAACAGCCATCATCACCCCGGCCGATCTCAGGTGGCGGGTGAGGGCCCGGGTATCGAGTTCACTGATGCCCGGAACGCCATGAGCCAGCAGGAACTCGTGTAGTGTGCCTGTGCTTCGCCGGTGACTGGGCTGGCAACAGCATTCACGGACGGCGAGACCTCTAACGTGCACCTGTCCTGACTCGAAATCTGCCTCGCTGATGCCGTAGTTCCCGATCAAGGGGTAGGTAGGTACCAGGATCTGTCCGGCAAAGGACGGGTCGGTGAGCATTTCCTGATAGCCGGTCATGCCGGTGTCGAACACTACCTCGCCATAGGCAGTGGCCTCCGCACCAAAACAGGACCCTTCGAAGACGCGACCGTCCTCGAGTATCAGGGCTGCTCTCTTCGGCATTGGTGTCTTACACGTTCAGCTAACGTCTTCCTTGTGAAGGGCACGGTGTGCCATGGCATCATCCATGTAGGCCGTCCTGCCGTCGACTATGGTAGCCATGACCTTCCCCTTGAACCTCCATCCATCATAAGGAGTGTTCCTGCCCCTGGAGGCAAATCTGCGGCTATCAACCGTCCATTGGCAGCCAGGGTCGAGTACGGTGATGTTGGCCGGGTTTCCCGGATTCAGGGTTCCGATCTCTCTATCCCTGCCGATGATCCTTGAAGGCTCGATGGTGAGCCGGGACAGCAACCAGGCAAGGCTGAGGTCTCCCTCGTGCACCAGGGTCATGAGACAGCCAAGGGCGGTCTCGAAGCCACTGATGCCGGGAGCGGCCAGCTCAAACTCACAGTCTTTGTCGGCCGCGGCATGCGGTGCATGGTCTGTGGCGATGGCATCGATCACCCCGTCTCTCAGTCCGCCGATCAAAGCCTCTAAGTCTGCCCTGGTACGTAGCGGCGGGTTCACCCTGGCATTTGTGTCGAGGCGTTTGTCCTTACCATCTCCCCATATCCTGTCTTCGGTCAAGGTCAGGTGATGGGGAGTGACTTCGCAAGTGACGGGTACGCCTTCTTCCCTGGCGCGTCGTATCAACTCCACTGAACCTCTGGTACTGACATGGGCGATGTGAATGCGCGCTCCTGTCAGTCTCGCCAGTGTTAGATCACGATCTACCATGACCTCTTCGGCCGCCGGGGGAATCCCCACCAGCCCGGTCGCGGTCGATACAGGACCTTCATTCATCACTCCTCTGCCGCTCAGGGTCTTGTCTTCGCAGTGGTCGATGATGGGGAGGCCCAGCCCGTGGCTGCAGGTCATGGCGGCGCGCATGATCTGTGGGTCTGCCACGGGGTCACCGTCGTCGCTGAAGGCGACCACACCGGCTCGAGCCAGCCCGGCCATATCCGTCAACTCGTGGCCCTTTCTTCCTCTGGTGATACAGCCTATGGGAAGAACCATGACCAGGGCTTCTGTGCTAGCTTTCTCCCTCACCCGGTCCACTGCGGCAGGAGTATCCAGAGGAGGTTCGGTGTTGCCCATGCAGCAGACGGTGGTGAAACCACCTTTCGCGGCGGCCGCTGTCCCGGTGGCGATGGTTTCCTTATGCTCGAAACCCGGGTCCCGAAGATGACAGTGAAGGTCAACAAAGCCGGGACAGACAACCAACCCGGTAGCTTCCAAACACTGCACCTTGCCCGGAGCTTCATAAGAAGAACCGCTGATGACGGCGTCTCCCGCCTTCACTATCCGGCCACCGGAGATGAGTATGTCTCCAACCCGGTCAATACCCCGGCCGGGATCGACAATGCGGCCGCCCTGGATAAGCAGGAATCTTTCGTCCCCGTTCATTCGTTGGTGCCGGTACCGGTCTTCAGTTGCCATGCGCGGGCTTCGTCCTCGGAGGCGAAGACGAGCAGGTTCTCGGGTCTGATCTTCTTCGTCCAGCGACTCCTCGCGCTGTGATACTTCTTGTTCTCCAGAGTTCCCTGGTGCCAATCGGAACTGGCAACGAACTCAGGGTATAGTTCGTGTTCACAGTATATGCAACGGAGTGTTAGAGGCTCGCTGCTGACTATTGTGAACTCAGGCTTGATGTATTTCGTCTCGGTTGACTGGTTCGAGACGCAGTTTCTGTTAGAGCACTTGGCTCCGGAGTCCCGCCTGTAGACGGGATACTCCACCTTGTGGGCGAAGGATGGGTACTCACTCGACACTGAGACTTCCCGCATACCCAGCAGCATGGCCGTGAGCGCCATTCTGACCGGAATCCCGTGGGCTGCCTGTTTGAAGTACCTGCTCCTCGGGTCGGAATCAACTTCGTAGGCGAGTTCATCAACTCGGGGCAGGGGATGCATAACAAGAGTCTTCTCAAACCCCTTTCCTTTGAGCAGTTCTTTGTCTACCACAGGGTACTTCCTCCGCTCCTGCGGCTCTGTGGTGGGAGCCTGCCGCTCCTTTTGAAGCCTTGTGACATAGAGGGCATCTACTCCTGCCTTCAATTCCACGTTGAGGTTAATATCCGGTAACATGGCCAGTTGATGATGGGTGGTGGGAGTTATGTACATAGCATCGATAGGGAAGAGCTTCCTCTCCGGTCCGTGGTTGAGATGCCCGCATTTCTTAAGCTCTCCTCTGTATTCGGTGTTGAGTCTTCTGATAACGTGCTCCGGCAGCTCGAGCCCCGAGCCGGGACAGAAGAGTATGGAGGAGCCCAGGCGGGCCAGGGCATAGATCAGGGAATGAATTGTGCGTCCGTGTTTCAGATCGCCCCATAGTGCGATCCTGAGCCCCTGGAGTGTTTGCCTTTCCTTTCTGATGGTATAGAGGTCGCACAGGGTCTGGGTTGGGTGTTCATGACCTCCATCGCCCGCGTTCACTACGGGAACCCCTGCGTAGTCGGCAACGACCCGGGCAGCTCCTTCCCAGGGGTGCCTGATGACTATTATGTCTGCGTAGCTTCCGACGACCTTCGCCATATCGGCTATGCTCTCGCCTTTAGCCAGCGAGGTGGCGCCGACGTCAACTGTGCTTATGACACGGCCCCCGAGCCTGAGCATGGCAGCCTCAAAGGACAGTCTCGTCCGCGTGCTCGGCTCGAAGAACAGTGTGGCCATGATCTTCCCCTGGCAGAGTCCGTACTGGGCAGCCGTGGAGTCGGCCATCTCGTCTGCCAGGCAGAACACCCCCTCCATTTCATCGTTGGACAGGTCGTCTATCGTCACCAGGTTTCTGTTTGTCAGGTTCATGATCGTCTCTCCTTACAGTGACTTCCGGGCACCTGTGCGTCGGCCGAGTTCCAGATGACCACTTCATCAGCCCCATCGGTTTCCTCCAGTAGGACCTGTATCTCTTCGTCTCTGGAACTGGGGATGTTCTTACCTACGTAATCGGCGCGGATGGGGAATTCTCTGTGGCCGCGGTCCACAAGCACAGCCAACTGGATGAAGGCCGGACGCCCCAGATCGGTCAAGGCATCCATAGCAGCGCGGATGCTTCGTCCGGTATAGAGAACGTCGTCGACCAGGATCACCCGCTTGTCTGTGATACTCGTGGGTATATCGGTGAGGCTCTGATCTACCGTCCTGGGTTCCGACGGTGCTATGTCATCGCGATAGAAGCATATGTCAAGAGCGCCGACAGGGACGTCTAATCCCTCGAAAGCTTCGATCGTGTGTGCTATGCGCTCGGCCAGTGGCACTCCCCGAGTGCGCATGCCTACGAGGACAACGTCTTCAGCCCCTTTGTTCCTCTCTACGATCTCGTGAGCGATACGAGCCAGTGCCCGCCCCATCTCCCTTGAGGTGAGGACGACCTTCTCAGACATGAAAAAACCTCCTGCCTTGAAACTGGCAAGAGGTCTGAGACGGGGCCTCTGATCGCGGTTGCTCTAACATGTCTCCCCTTACCAGCCTCACGGGACTGACTTAAAGGTCTATTTCATTATGCCATAAGTGCGAGAAGGGTGCAACTGTGCTGCTTTACCTTTTGGGTTTCGCGGTGCTAGAATTGACAGGAGGGACGGCGTTGTCAGGGCATTCCAAGTGGGCACAGATCAAGCGTCAGAAGGGAGTAGCTGACGCCAGACGTGGACAGTTGTTCACGAAACTAGCTCGCGAGATCATAGTTGCAGTGAGGCAGGGTGGACCCAGCCTGGAGAGCAACTTCCAGTTGAGGCTTGTCGTACAGAAGGCCCGCGACAACAATATGCCCTCAGATAACATCGAGAGAGCAGTTAAGCGCGGCGCAGGCGAGTCTGACGGTGCGGCCCTGACCGAGTTGCAGCTTGAGGGCTACGGTCCCGGGGGGATAGCGGTTCTTGTGCAGGCTCTGACCGACAATCGTAATCGTACCGTTCAGGATGTGCGCCGGCTCCTCACCCGCCACGGAGGCAATCTCGGTGAGACCGGCTGCGTCTCCTGGCTTTTCGAAAGCAGGGGCGTTATCACCGTAGAAAGCAATGCCCGCGATCCCGAGGAAATAGCGCTGCGGGCTATCGATGCCGGGGCGGAGGATGTGAAGACGGAGAAGGGTTTCGTGGAGGTCTACACGCGACCCGAAGACCTGGAGGATGTGAGGAGGATTGTTGAGGAGAACGAACACGTGATTTCGGCAGATCTATCGCTACTTCCCCAGACCACGGTGTTGTTGGATGAGAACAAGGCGGTTCAGGCCCTGGTCTTCCTTGATCAACTGGAAGAACTGGATGATGTGCAGCGCGTCTTCTCTAACATAGATTTCTCTGAGGCTACGTCTGAGAAGCTGCGCAGCCGGACTTGATATGCGCATTCTCGGTGTTGATCCCGGCACTGTCAACCTTGGCTTCAGTGTGGTGGATGGTGAGGAGGAAATGCGTGTGGTAGACTGTGGAGTAGTTAACGTCTCGTCTCGAATTCCCATGGAGAGGAGACTAAGCTCTCTGTACGAGCGACTGAGCCAGATAATCACGGAACACAGGCCCTGTGAAGCCGCGATCGAGGACCCCTTCATCGGCCACAACGTGCGGTCTGCGTTTGCCATCGGAAGGGCGCAGGCCATCGCGATCCTGGCAGCCGCCAATCAGGGTTTGTCCGTGTACTACTACTCGCCAGCCACAATCAAGCAGCAGATCACGGGCTACGGACAGAGCGACAAGCGACAGGTTCAGGAGATGGTGAGACTACAACTGGGTCTATCTGAGCTGCCTCAGCCCAGTGATGTAGCCGATGCCCTGGCTATATCCATCTGCCACATTCAGCACAGCCGCCTGAACCGCTGGCTCAGTGAACGCATTCCGAGATGATAGCGACGCTGGAAGGAACACTGGATCATCGCGGCAACGATTGTGTCATCATCAATGTCGGCGGAATAGGCTTTCGGGCCTATGTCTCCGGCCACACCTTGAGTCAACTGGGAACCACTAAGGGCAAGGTCTTCCTGCACACCCACCTTCATGTTAGAGAGGACGGTGCTGCCCTTTACGGGTTCGCCTCGGTCGAGGAGCTTGCTCTGTTCAAGAATCTTGTTTCCGTCTCTGGAATCGGCCCCAAGGCCGCATTGGGCATGCTCTCTGCCCTGAGTCCGGAACAACTGGTCATGGCCATCACCAGTGGTAATACCGACCTCATCTGTCAGGCACCGGGTATCGGCAGGAAGATTGCCGGTCGGCTCGTGGTTGAACTGAGGGGCAAGCTCGAGAAGGAGTGGAGCGAGACGGGCGCGCCCCTGACTCCCGAGGGCGCCGATGTCATATCTGCCCTGGTGGGACTGGGTTATTCGTTGAACGAGGCGACGAAGGCTGTCTCCGGGCTCTCAGGCGCCGAGGATCTGAGCCTGGAGGAGAAGATCAGGATGGCTTTACAGCAGACGGCGAGAGGCTAAAGCTGTAGAGACATCCGATGAAGGACGGGGCAAGGAGGTCTATGGCTCCTGTGTTGTTGGATGATGGTATAATGCAGCCCTGCCTGCTCACTATAGCGATCTGCCGGAGAGGCCGCAAAACCGGCACACATGGTGAATACGAACGTGACTCTGCTACTGAGCAAAGATCGGAGAGATAATCATGCAGTATGTGAGATGGTTTGAGGACGTCGGAGGACAGGATGTAGGTCTGGTCGGAGGTAAGAACGCTTCTCTGGGTGAGATGATAAGGACGCTGGGGGGAAAGGGGGTGAGTGTTCCTTCCGGATTTGCGATTACTTCAGATGCGTACAGGTATGTGGTGGAGAAGGCAGGAATAGGCCCGAAGATCAAGGAGACCCTTGCAGGGCTGGACACTCAGGACATGAAGAGCCTGGCCAAGAAGGGCTCCAGGGTGAGAAGATTGATAGGAACCGCGGAATGCCCTCCGGATCTGGAAGCCGAGATACGAGATGCTTATCGGCAGATGGAGAGGAAGTACGGAAAGGACGTTGATGTAGCGGTGCGAAGCAGTGCCACTGCTGAGGACTTGCCTACGGCGTCATTTGCCGGGCAACAGATGAGCTATCTCAACGTGCAGGGCGAAGACGATCTCATAAGCAAAGTCATGAAGTGCTTCGCATCCTTGTTCACGAATCGGGCGATTTCCTACCGGGTGGACAAGGGGTTCGACCATCTGAGCGTGTACCTCTCGGTGGGGGTACAGAAGATGGTTCGCTCGGACCTGGCGAGTTCAGGTGTCATATTCTCTATAGACACGGAGTCAGGCTTCGCCGACGTGATCTATGTTACTGCCGTCTATGGACTTGGAGAGAGTCTGGTGCAGGGGGTCGTTAGTCCTGATCAGTTCTATGTTCACAAGCCGACGTTGAAGAAGGGGTTCAGGTCCATCGTCGAGAAGAAGTTGGGGTCGAAGGAAGAGAAGCTGGTGTACAGGGGGTACGGAGCGGGAACCAGCGGAAGGAAGGTTAAGGTTGAGGATCAGAAGAGGTTTGCACTAAGTGACGATGAGGTTTTGACGCTCGCCAGATGGGCCTGCATTATCGAGGACCACTATGGCCTTCCGATGGACATCGAGTGGGCAAAGGACGGGATCAGCGGCGAATTGTTCGTGGTTCAGGCCAGGCCTGAGACGGTGCATTCGCAGAGGAATTCAGCTTTGCTCACCACCTATGTGCTGGAAGGAAAAGGAAGACTACTTCTAACAGGCGAAGCTGTTGGCACAAGGATAGCGCAGGGAGAGGTGAATATCATAGAGGGTAGTGAGGAGATCCACCGCTTCAAGAGGGGTCAGGTCCTGGTCACCGACATGACCGATCCTGATTGGGAGCCGATCATGAAGATTGCCAGTGCCATAGTCACAAACAAGGGTGGAAGGACATGCCATGCTGCTATTGTCAGCCGCGAATTGGGGGTGCCGTGCGTTATCAGCACCATCAAAGGGACCGAGGTCTTGAAGGATGGTAGCGACGTTACGGTAGATTGCTCACAGGGCACGGGAAGGGTTTATGAAGGACAGATTAAGTATAGAGTTGAGGAGGTAGAGGTGAGCAGGCTTCCGCGACCCAAGACCAAGATCATGATGAACTTAGGCATTCCTGACGGCGCCTTTGTCCAGGGCCAGATTCCCAATGACGGCGTTGGCCTGGCGAGGGAGGAGTTCATCATCAACTCCTATATCGGCATACATCCCATGGCGCTGATAGGTTACGGCAAACTGAAGAAGGCAGCCCGGGACGACGACAGGCTCAAAGAGGTGATCGACGAAATCGACCGGAGGAGCATCGGATACAAGGACAAGAAGCAGTTCTACATCGACAATCTGGCGATGGGGATAGCCAAGATAGCGGCCGGATTCTATCCCAACGAGGTCATCGTCCGGTTTTCTGACTTCAGGACAAATGAGTATGCCAACTTGATAGGCGGATACCTCTATGAGCCGGTGGAGAGGAATCCGATGATAGGCTGGAGGGGAGCCTCTCGGTACTACGATGCCGGGTTCAAGCCCGCCTTCGGTCTGGAATGCCAGGCGATTAAGAAGATAAGGGACGAAATGGGCCTGACAAATGTCAAGGTGATGGTTCCGTTCTGCCGCACTCCTGAGGAGGGCAGGAAGGTGATCAAGGCAATGGAGGAGTTCGGCCTGAAGCAAGGGCGAAACGGACTGGAGGTGTATGTTATGTGTGAGATCCCGTCAAACGTTGTACTGGCGGATGAGTTTGCTGACGTGTTTGACGGATTCAGCATAGGATCGAACGATCTAACACAGCTAACTCTGGGTCTGGACAGGGATTCAGAACTCGTTGCAGGCATATTCGATGAGAGAAACGAGGCGGTGAAGAAGCTGATCAAACAGGTCATTGAAGCAGCACACAGTCATAAGCCGCGGAGGAAGATAGGGATATGCGGTCAGGCACCGAGTGATTTCCCCGAGTTCGCCGACTATCTAGTTGAATGCGGAATAGACTCAATGTCCTTAAACCCGGATGTGATAATTGCGACGAGGCTGAGTATCGCGGAGGTGGAGAAGAGGTCTGGATCAGGAGCAGGGAAGAAGCTTGCTTGAGCGATCGGGATGAGAGCGTGTCGTCGGGGCGGAATCACGGGTCTGATCTGACCGACCATAATCATGGTGATTCAATGGTGTCCATCATCGACGCGCGTGAACGGACGGAGAAGAGGGAGGAATCGCTATCTCGCTACGCTGCAAAGAGCAGGTTGAGCCGCGGCCGGAAGAGACGGGAAGAGCCGTGCCCCGTAAGGACGGACTTTCAGCGCGACCGTGATCGTATCATCCACTGCAAAGCCTTTCGCCGGCTGAAACACAAGACCCAGGTCTTCATCGCTCCACTCGGCGACCATTTCGTCACCAGGTTGACTCACACACTGGAGGTATCGCAGATCGCCAGAACCATAGCCCGGGCGCTGGAACTCAACGAGGACTTGACGGAGGCGATTGCCCTGGGGCATGATCTGGGGCACACGCCTTTTGGCCATCTGGGTGAGGAGATCCTGAACGAGTTGTACTGCAATGGCTTCAGACATAACGAACAGAGCTTGAGGGTAGTAGACGTGCTGGAGAAGGATGGAGCAGGACTGAATCTGACGTGGGAGGTGCGAGACGGCATCCTCAATCACTCCAAAGGACAGGCTGAGATACTGGGAGAGGGGTGGGGAGATGCCAACACCCTGGAGGGAGAGGTATGCAAGATCGCTGACATCGTAGCCTACGTCAACCACGACGTCGAGGATGCAATAAGAGCAGGCATCATCTCAAGTGATGATCTACCCGATCTGGTGACCGACACCCTGGGGCGGAGGCACTCGCAGCGGGTTGACACTCTGGTATGTGATATCATAGGCTGCTCATGGCCGATCGGCAAAGGTGGCGGTTCATCAGGGCCCACCGTGGGTATGAGCCCTGCCGTACTTAAGGCAGCTAACGCACTTCGCCATTTTCTGTTCGAAAGGGTCTACAGCGCCGGCCTGGCCGGAGAAGAGGTGGTCAAGGCAGGGGCGATACTCCGACTTCTTTACTCTCACTTCATCGACCATCAGGACCGACTGCCGCCTGAGCTTGGCTGTCTGCCCGATGAAAAGGAGCGGAAGGTGGTTGATTATATTGCCGGGATGACCGATCACTATGCGGTGAGACTGGCCGGAGAGATTTCTCAATGAGCGCGATCAGAGAAGTTAAGCAACGAATAGGCATAGTGGAACTCGTCTCCGAGTATGTTGCCCTGCAGAAGTCGGGGCGCAACCTCAAAGGCTTATGCCCGTTCCATAGCGAAAAGCATGCTTCCTTTTTCGTCTTCCCCGAACAACAGACCTGGCACTGCTTCGGTGCATGTGGCACCGGAGGAGATGTACTCTCATTCGTCATGAAGAAGGAGGGCGTCGAGTTCGGTGAGGCGCTTCGCCTGCTGGCCGACAAGGCAGGCATAAGTCTGAAACCGCGAGAGGGGCGCGACAGGGCTGCCGCCGAGGAGAGCGATGATCTATTCGAGATCAACGAGGCGGCTACTGAGTACTATCACCACCTGCTTCTGAGCGCTAAGGCGGGAGAAGCTGCTAGGAGCTATCTGGCAAGACGAGGAATGACTCCCGAGACCGTGAAGGTGTTCCGCCTTGGCTTCAGTCCGGACTCGTGGGATGCAATGAAGGACTACCTGCTTGGCAAGGGCTACACTGAGAAGAGGATAACGGAAGCAGGTCTGACAGTCGAGAAGGAAGGAGGAGGGAGCTACGATCGGTTTCGCAACAGACTTATGTTTCCCATATGTGATATGCAGGGGCGGGTCACCGGTTTCGGCGCCCGAGCTCTGGATGACTCGTTGCCCAAGTACATAAACTCACCGCAGACACGGGTCTTCGACAAGAGCAGTATCCTGTACGGCATTGACAAAGCCAGGTCCGCCATCAGGAAGAGGGGTTCAGTGATAATCGTAGAGGGCTACACGGATGCTATCACCTCCTACCAGAACGGCTGGCAGAACGTAGTGGCCTCAATGGGGACATCTCTGACCGGGAAGCAGGTGGGAAGCCTCAAGGGGCTAACCAGTAACATAATCCTGGCACTTGACGCCGACCTTGCCGGAGAGGAAGCGACGCTGCGGGGCAGAGCGGTGCTTGCACACTCGAATGCAGAGGCCGAGGTCATTCTGTTGCCGTCGGGCAAAGATCCCGACGAGGTTATAAGGGAGGATCCTGCCCTGTGGGAGAAGCTGGTAGAGAAGGCTATGCCCGTTATGGACTTCGCCTTTCAGTCCGTCCTCGGCAAGATCAATGTAGAAAAAGCCAGGGAGAAGTCGCTGGCGATGCAGAAACTCCAGCCTCTGATATATGAGATGAGTGACCTAACACAGCGCTTCCATTACGTTGACAAGCTGGCCCGTTCGCTCAAGATGGGAAGATCGGATGTGGAAGCCGCCCTGCATCGGTTGAGGACGGTGGACAATAAGCCTCGGGCTGTGAAGCTAGTAGAGCAGCCTCGCCTTGCGCGCAGGCTTGTCTCCAACCCGATAGAGGAGCGCTGCCTGGCGCTTCTCCTTAAGTATCCGGAACTCGGTCCTCTGGCAGGAGAGCTTTCAGGAGAACACTTCGAGTGCACCGAGAATCGTGAGGTATTCAACGGATGGCAGCATTCGCCGGATGTCTCTGTGCTTCGGAGGGGACTTGACGACAGCCTGGATGAGCATCTATGTTATCTTGTTGACAGGGCCTTTCCGCCGGGTATTGGTGAGGACGAGAGGAAGCGTCGCTCTGAGCTAGAGCATTGTATTCTACGTCTCAGCGAGAGAGCGACGCGCAGATCCGAGGCAGAGAAGGAGGCGATGCTCGAGGCGGCGAGAGAGAGAGGGGGCGTGAAGTCGGAGCTAACCAAGCTGGAGGAGCAGGGGATAGGTTCGGGGCAACAACTTCAAGAAGTCTTCATCAAAAAGGGAGGAAAGAAGTGGATACAGCCAAGAGAGAGAACGTAGACCTGGACGGTGACGAAGCGGCGGCCGAGAGCTTGCTGGGCGATGAAGCTGAGGCCGAGACCGAGGACAGCGGCGGCCTGACAGAGGATACCGAGGAAAAGGTAGGGGTTGACGACCTTTTCGCGGAGGACCCGGAAGAAGCCAAGCCCTCTGCACCTCTGGGCGAATTCGAGGTAACGGATGACTCGGCGCGCATGTATCTCCAGGAGATTGGTAGGGTGCCTCTCTTGAATGTGCATGAGGAGAAAGTGCTGTGCCGGAAGATAGAGATGGGCAGATATCTTGAAGGAATAGAGGAGAGCCATTTCAGGAAGTACAAGAGATACCCTACACCGGTTGAGACTGCTGTTCACGTGCTCTCTCACCTGCTCAAGGCATATCCTATCGCGCGCATCGTCGGGGAGCACACGGGAATCGGTGCTTCCGGCAACGTGGCAGAGATGATCAGTGATCCTAGACTCCGCTCTGCCATCGACGATGTCGTAGATGCATCGTTGATCGACGAGATCTCCAAGGAGAAAGACAAGGGAACACCCTCCGCGGAAGACGCCATAGTCAATCTTTCAATAGCGAGTCAACTTGTGCCTGCACAGTTGCTGGACATCATGGCCAGCGACAACATCTCCTGGCAGCAACTGAAGACGCTCGTAACTGACGAGGGGTTTCAGTCTCGCCTTGATACTCACAGCGGTGAGTTCAGAGCTTGCTTCGAACAGATGAAGAGCGAGGCGAAGGCGTCGGAGAGGCATCTCACCGAGGCGAATCTGCGCCTGGTGGTCAGTATAGCTAAGAAGTACATCGGCCACGGGATGTCGCTCCTTGAGCTCATCCAGGAGGGCAACATCGGCCTGATAAGGGCAGTAGACAAGTTCCAGTATCGAAAGGGCTACAAGTTCAGCACTTATGCCACCTGGTGGATCAGGCAGGGCATCAGCCGGTCTATAGCCGACCAGTCCCGCACCATTCGCATTCCTGTTCACATGGTGGAGACCATAAACAAGCTGCTGCGAGCAACGCGGCAGCTGATCCAGGAACTCGGGCGCGAACCGACCTACGAGGAGATCGGCAGCCGGCTGAATATACCCCCGGAGAAAGTGGAGGGGGTGATGGCCCTGTTCTTCCGCGAGCCTATATCGCTGGATACGCCGATTGGAGAGGATGCCGACAGCCGGCTGGGTGACTTTGTTGAGGACCAGGGCAGCCTTGCGCCTACCGAGGCGACCTCACGGCAGCTGCTGAAGGAGCAGATAGACAGGGTGCTCAACGAACTGACTGACCGTGAGAAGAAGGTATTGCAGCTCAGATTCGGCCTCAAGGACGGACATACGAGAACCCTGGAGGAAGTGGGCAGGGAATTCAACGTAACTCGGGAAAGAATACGGCAGATCGAGGGTAAGGCGCTGCGGAAACTACGTCATCCTACCCGCAGCCGAAAGCTAAAAGGCTATCTCGACTGACCTCACCTCATGGGCATGTCGAGCATGGCCCCCATGTGCTTGGGTAGCTTGCCCCGTGTCATGGACCTGGTCAGCTTCTGTATCTCACGGAATTGGTTGAGAAGCTGATTCACATCCCTTGAAGTGGTGCCGCTTCCTCGTGCTATACGGCTGCGCCTCTTTCCGTCGATTATCGCCGGATTACGTCTTTCCTCATGAGTCATAGAGAGGATGATGGCCTCTATCTTCTTTATCTGCTTCTCTCCGTCGGCATCAGGGAGGTGCGAGGAGAACTTGGAGAAGCCGGGTATCATCTCAACCAGCCGGCCCAGCGAACCCATCTTGTGGATCTGCCGCATCTGGTCGAGCAGGTCTTCCAGATCAAAGCCGCCGGCGCGCATCTTCTCTTCCAGCTTCTTTGTCTGCTGTTGGTCGAAAGTCTTCTCAGCGCGTTCGATGAAGGTGAGCATATCGCCCATGCCCAGGATGCGCGATGCCAGACGGTCGGGGTGAAATGCTTCCAGGGCATCCATCTTCTCTCCGGTGCCCAGGTATTTTATGGGTACTCCGGTAACAGACCTGATGGATAGCGCTGCACCACCCCGGGCATCTCCATCCATCTTGGTCAGGATGAGGCCCGTGAGACCGATCCGGTCGTTGAACTCCTGAGCTACTCTTACGGCGTCCTGACCGATCATGGCATCCACCGTGAGCAGTACCTCCGCCGGATGCAGCGTGGACTTCACGTCCGCAAGTTCCTTCATCATCGCTTCGTCGATGTGCAGTCGTCCCTGCGTGTCTACTATGACCCATGTCGCCCCTGTCTCCCGGGCCTGCTTTAGAGCGTGCTGACAGATGACTGGGGGAGGTATATGTGGATCCTCGCTGTGTACGGGGACGCTGCTCTGTTCACCCAGCAGCTTGAGTTGCTCGATGGCAGCAGGGCGTCGGGTGTCAGCAGCTACCAGAAGGGGGCGTTGTCCGAGATGCTTCAACTGAGCGGCCAGCTTGACAGCTGTCGTGGTCTTGCCCGAGCCCTGCAATCCTACGAGCAGGATTACTGCAGGCGGGTCGGCAACTGAAGCAAGGCGTTCGGGCGCTCCTCCCAGGATCGCAATCAACTCCTCATTGACTATCTTGACGATCTGTTGGGCCGGTGTCAGGCTGCTTAGCACCTCGGAGCCGATGGCACGCTCCCGTACCCTGGAGAGGAACTCCTTGACGACCCTGAAGTTTACGTCCGCTTCCAGAAGCGCCATCCGCACCTGGCGCAGAGCATCATCTATGTCGCCTTCACTAAGCTTACCTTTGCGGCCAAGCCTGTCAAACACACCGGTGAGTTTCTGGGTCAGAGCTTCGAGCATAGCGACTCCGAGGTATTCTAGTCTGTGCCGGATAACTCAGTCAAGTCACATGCCGCTCGTGTTGTCGTTCTCCTCGAATCTTCACACGTATTGCGCCGGAGCGCAGTTCAGCGTACTATATGGGTGCGATGGAACACATATGGGCACCCTGGCGTATAGAGTATCTTCAGAAGGCTCCGGAGGGTGGCTGTTTCCTGTGCCAGAAGCCGGCTGAGAATCAGGACGAAGAAAGCCTCATCCTTTATCGAGGCAGACACAATTTCGTGATTATGAACACCTTCCCCTACAATCCGGGGCATCTGCTGGTCGCACCCTACCGTCATGACTCAGACTTACAGGTCTTCAGTGATGATGAGGCAAAGGAACACTTCGAGATAATCAGGAAGACACTGGCCCTTCTCAGAGAGGTTATGGATCCGACCGGCTTCAACATTGGCCTGAACCTGGGAAAGGTGGCCGGAGCGGGAGTACCGGACCACCTCCACACTCATATAGTGCCCAGGTGGGGTGGTGACACAAACTTCATGCCGGTGGTGTGTGATACAAAGGTCCTGCCTGAAGCGCTGGCTGGCACTTACAGCAAGCTAAGGGC
>JAWOGR010000166.1:0-6366 GCA_046496625.1 Dehalococcoidia bacterium
GAGCAAACGGATGGGAAGTACACGGTCACCGACAATGTCATCGCGGCGAACGCGTATGGGGTCGTTCTGGAGGGACCCCAGACGGGACACCTTCGGGAGAACGCCGTCGTCTTCAACACCGTGGCATTCGGCGACCGCGTCGAAATGTGGCGGCACTCGCTGCCTGACTTTGCCCAGTTGGATATCTCGTAATGCCGGTAGCCGCAGGCTGCCAGCAGGGCTTCGGCGAGTTCATACTGTTCGGCGGTGAGGTCGGGTTCTACACAGGGCAGAGAGCCATCCTGCATGGCCTGCCACATGGGAGTTCCCTGCTCAAGGGTAAGCGGGTAGAGAGAAACGTGCGGCGGAGTCAACGCCAGCGCCTCATCCAGGGTATTCAGCCAGTGGGGCAGGGATTGACCGGGCAGGCCGTAGACGAGGTCTATGTTAACATTATCGAACCCCGAGCTCCCGGCAACGCCTACAGCCTCCCTTGCTTCTGCCGCCGTATGTCCGCGCCCCAGCAATCGCAAGTCACGGTCGTTCAGGCTCTGGACACCCAGGCTCAGACGGTTGATACCGAGTTCCCTTATGGCGGACAGGTATGCTTCGCTTACGGTGCCCGGGTTGGCCTCCATGGTTATCTCAGCTGTCTCATCCACAGTGAACGAATGGCTGATGGCGGCGAGTATGTCGGAAAACTGATCCACAGTCAGCAGGCTGGGTGTGCCCCCACCGAAATAGATGCTACTGAGTCGCTCGTTTCCCGCACGCTGAGCTATCTCTGCCTTAAGAGCACGCAGGTAGGGCTGCACATCACCCTCGCGATACATGTAAGAAACGAAGGAACAGTAGCCGCACTTGCGGTGGCAGAATGGTATGTGGACATAGAGTGCCGGGTCTCGCGTCATCGTAGTAGTTTAGCAGAGGTGTTATCGCATCTCCAAAAGCCGCGGATTGAAGCGCCGACGGACATCCCTGGTCAGAATGGTACACCCGGAGCAATACGTGGTTGGCTGAAACGACGAAGACGGGCCACTCGGTGATAGGTTCAATGTTTGTGATGGCTGAGGTACATGCAGATTGCGCCGCAGACCGCTACATTCAGCGACTCTGTCTTGGTGCGGACTGTGGGAATTCTCAATCTGTGATTGGAAGCGTTCAGTACCGCGTCTGAAAGGCCGGATGCCTCGTTGCCCAGTGCAAGCACGAGCTTACTCCGGCATTGAAGAGGCGAAGGGTCTACCACGCCACCCAGATCTGCCGCTACAAGGAAGTACCCGCTGTGTTGCAGTTCTTCTACAAGCTCCAGGTAACGGGGAGTTCTTCTGATCCATAGAGACAACACTGTGCCGGCAGTCGACTGAACACATTTTGGAGACAGGGGATCGGCGCACTTTTCTGTCAGGATAACCCCGGAGAAGTCAAAGGCTGCGGCAGTACGGATGAGAGTGCCCACATTCCCCGGGTCCTGAACATCTTCGAGCAGCAGGACTCTGGCACCGATGTCATCCGGCAGCCGGGCAGAGTACGTATCGGCAGGTAGACGGACGACAGCAATGATCCCCTGAGGAGTCTTTGATGAGCAGATTGAGCGTAACTGTCTGTCAGTGACAGGGCGCTTGGGGTACTTTTGGTGAAGGGGGGATACTGCCTCCGTGGATAGAATCTCAACGATTTCATCTGGACTATTGCTGATCATCTGTCTGATAGCCGTATCCCCTTCAATGAGAAATGCCCCGGCTTCAAGCCGGCCCTCTCTCGTAGCAAGACTCTTGTACCACTTGATAGGCTTCAGCGCAGTAGTTTTGTCGTCGGGCATGAGTAACACAGTACCTTCACTCTCTCTGTGTAGAAGCGTTGCTGTCAGTCATTGAAATCCTCTGTCAATAATATCATGGCATCTCGCTCTCAGTGAACAACACAAGACCGGCATTGACTACTTCCCACGGTAACATTCCGTCTGAATGTGCAGATCCGACGTTATGGTCGTGTGAAATCACCGGCACATTGTGTCCCAAGAGGATGCTCGAGATTCTTCCCGATGAAGCGGAAAGCATTGGGGCTCCGCCCCCGGAGCACCGGTGTACGGCAGCACAGCGGAGGGCAGACAGCCGGATTGCTTCGTCGTCCCGACAAGTCGGGACTCCTCGCAACGACGTGGGGGAGGGGCCTCTTCGGGCTTGCACCGGGGCTCCCTCAGAATGGCAGAGGCACCGGGGCTCTAAGTCGACCTGTGGAAGGGGCGGCGGTCGTCCTGGCGAGGGGCGGGCCTGTTGTCGCCCGACTCGCCCGGTCGGCGCCTGTACTGGGGGCGATTCTGAGGCGGCCGGTCCTGTCGCGGGCCTGGCTGGTTGTCGCTGAACCTGCGAGGCGGCGGACGCCTGTCCTGGGGACGACTCTGAGTCGGCCCGTCCTGTCGCGGGGTCTTGTCAGTCATGGCCCGCCGTGAGAGGTTGATCCGGCCCATGCTGTCGACGGCGATCACTTTGACCTCTATCTCCTCGCCCAGTTTGACGGCGTCCTCAACCGTGGGTATCCTCTGATCGGAGAGTTCGCTTATGTGCACCATGCCCTCTTTGCCGGGCAGTATCTCAACCATCGCGCCGAAGCTGAGTATGCGGGATACTTTGCCGGTGTAGACCTCGCCCACCTCGATGTCTTTGGTCAGCCTGGTGATGATGTCTATTGCCTTCTTGGCCGCTGCCGCGTCCAGCGCGCCGATGACCACCGTGCCGTCATCATCGACGTCGACGGTGGTCTTGGTCTGGTCTATGATGGACCTTATGGTCTTGCCGCCGCTGCCGATGACCGCACCGATCTTGTCGGTGCTGATCTTCATCTTGTACATCCTGGGGGCGTAGCGGCTTACTTCAGGACGGCTGGAGTTGATGGTGCGCTGCATCTCGCCAAGTATGAAAATGCGCCCGTCACGGGCCTGGTTCAGCGTCTTCTCGACGATCTCCAGGCTTATGCCCTCGAGCTTGGTATCCATCTGGATGGCCGTGACTCCCTTAGCGGTGCCGGCCACCTTGAAGTCCATGTCCCCGTAGGCGTCTTCCAGCCCGGCGATATCCGTCAGTACCACGTATTCGCCGCTTCCTCCGGTGACAAGCCCCATGGCCACGCCGCCCACCGCCGCCTTGACCGGTATGCCGGCGTCCATGAGCGACAGGCTGCTAGAGCAGACGCTGGCCATCGATGAACTGCCGTTGGAGCTAAGGACCTCGGACACCAGGCGGATGGTATAGGGAAAGTCATCGTCATCGGGCAGCACGGGCAGCAGGGCCTTGCTGGCCAGCGCCCCGTGTCCTATCTCGCGCCTTCCCGGGGTCCCCACGCGCTTGGTCTCGCCGGTCGAGTAGGGGGGGAAATTGTAGTGGTGCATGAAGCGCTTGGTTTCCTCCACCCCGAGCCCGTCAAGCATCTGTTCCTGTCTCTTTGAGCCAAGCGTGGCGATGGACAGGACCTGGGTCTGACCACGGGTGAACAGGGCCGAGCCATGCGTCCGCGGCAGGAGTCCGACCTCGCTGGTTATTGGTCGGACATCGTTAGGGCTGCGTCCGTCCACCCTCTTCCCCTTGAGCAGGCTGGCCCTGATGAACCCTTTGACCTTGCCGTCGAAGAGGGAGACGACATCACCGCGGGCGTAGGCATCGCCGGTGCTTTCCAGCAGTTCCTTCTGGAGTTCGTCAAGGGCCCGCTCGCGCTCGGATCCTCCGAGGTGGAGCAGCGCATCGGGGAGTTTCTCCGCGGCGAAGCGCGACACGATGTCGGCAAGCTGCGGATCCGTCTCCCCTTTGTGGACGGGCCACTTGGGCTTGCCGTGTTCCTGCCGCAGCCTCTCCTGCAGCTTGATGACATCCTGGTTTGCCTCGTGGCCGATCTTGATCGCCTGCAGAATCAGGTCCTCGGGCGCCTCTTCGGCCTCCGTTTCGATCATGATCACGGCCTCGCTCGTGCTGACCACGGTCACGTCGAAGAGGCTACGCTCGAGCTGGGCGAGGGCGGGATTGACGACGTACTCGCCGTCGATGTAGCCCACGTGGCTGGCGCCGACCGGACCGTTGTAGGGCATTTCGGATATGTGCAGGGCGGCAGAGGAGCCGATCACGGAGAGGATGTCGGGCGGACACTCATGGTCCACCGAGAGCACGGTCACTATGATCTGCACCTCGTTGCGCCAGTCCTTGGGTAGCAGGGGCCGTATGGGCCTGTCGGTGAGGCGGGCGGTGAGTATGGCGTCCTCGGTGGGCCGGCCCTCTCTGCGGAAGAAGCTACCCGGTATCTTGCCGGCGGCGTATAACCTCTCCTCGTAGTCGATTGTGAGCGGCAGGAAGTTGATCCCGGGTCGAGGCTCCGTACCCAGGCACACCGTGGCCAGCATCACCGTGTCTCCGTAGCGGATCGTTACCGATCCGTTGGCCTGTTGGGCCAGTTTGTTCGTTTGCAGGCTCAGCTTTCTTCCTGCGAAGTTCATTTCAATAGCATTCGAATTGGTCACCAAGTTTTCACTCTTCCTTCCCGAGGCAGCCTGAGAACAGGACGACCACGGCTTGCATATTCATGTGTATATACCGGGAGCGGCGATAGGTTCGCGGTAGCGGGCAGAATCTTCTCTGCCCGGGTAGGAGGGCTACTGCCGTCTCTTCCCAGGTGCGGGGCATCAAACCCCTCTTTCCACTCTTTCACCGGATGCCTGCAGCATACACGACTTGTGGTGAAAGTATATCATGACTTTCCCCCTCCTGTGAATCTCAATGGGTTGGAGGTGTTGTCTGGAGTTTGTTGAGTCCGGTGGTTGCGGTTGGGTGTGGTGGGTGGTATGTTCATCCTCCGCTCAATCTCCGACTCTGTCGGAGTCTCGACACAGTCGGACCTCTCACTCAAGAGAGAGGAGGTAGTAGGTCGGGAGTCTCTCAGAATGACAGGTGTGCCGGGGGTGGAACTCACAGACCGCGGTCGGATAGGCGCGCCGTGTGGCTTGGCCATTACGAGATTGCCGCGGTGCTTCGCTCCTAGCATGTATGAAAACGATGGGGTTGTGGCGCGGCCATGCAACAGCGCGTGCCCCTCTTTGCTATCGGGCGCACGCATGCGGATAAGGCGTGCGCTGATGGCACGGGTGGCCTGTTGGGAACCTGCCCAACCAGGCTGACTCCGTGGGTGACCTTGCCGGTGAACCTGGCCGGCCGGGGTGACGGAGGCCACCGGGTTGACGGTAGCGAGGTATTGACAATTCAATCGCGGCTGATATAATGAAAGTGGGAGGTGAGACATGAGGACGATAATTGATTCAACGAGACCTTTTCACGCGAAGACACTTGCCATCCTTGTATTCGTGGCACTGGTTGCTGGGGTGGTGGGATGCGAGACTCCTGACACTATGTACAGCCTCACGGTGGGGAGCACAGCCGGCGGTGCAGTGACTGTGCCTGGAGAGGATACATTCGAGTACAGCGCCGGGACCGAGGTCGATCTTGAGGCCGTTGCTGACGAGAGCTATCGCTTCGTCGAATGGACGGGTGATGTGGACACGGTTGTAGATGTCGATGCTGCGGCCACGACCATCATTATCAATGGCGACTACTCTATCACAGCCAACTTTGCTGAAGATGTACCCCAGGTACAATATCTCCTCAGCATCTCCAGCACTACTGGTGGCTCGGTAACGACTCCAGGAGAGGGCACATTCGCCTATGATGCGGGAACAGTGGTCAACCTGGTGGCCGAGCCGGCCACAGGTTATGAGTTCGTGGCCTGGAGCGGCGACGTGGATGCCGTGGCGGACGTCGCGTCGGCCTCCACCATCATCACGATGAACGGTGACTATTCGATCGAGGCCAGCTTCGGACAGGTCATCCAGGTGATGACCTGGTATGATCTGCATGGGATCAGGGACAATCTGGGTGGCGTTTACCGGCTGGCAAATGACCTCCACTCGGGCACGGCCGGCTACGGGGAGCTGGCGGGCACGGGGGCAAACGAGGGCAAGGGCTGGCAGCCGATCGGGAACTATGAAGAGCAGTTCGCCGGGACCTTCGACGGTCAGGGATACTTCATCGGCAGCATGTTCATCAACCGTCCCGATGAGGTTTATGTTGCGCTGTTCGGCTATGTCGGCGTTGGAGGCGTTGTTACGAGTGTTGATCTGAGCCACATGGGGGTCAGCGGCCATGAAGCGGTGGGTGGCCTTGTGGGGAGCAACGAAGGGATGGTGCGCAACTGCGGTGCTACCGGCAGTGTGACCGGCAGCCAGTATGTGGGAGGACTCACGGGGATCAACATCGGCAGGGTTTGGGGCTCCTATTCTAACGGCAGCGTGACGGGTACGGGTAACCTCTACATCGGCGGCCTGGTGGGATGGAACGACGGCACTGTGACCAA
>JAWOGR010000041.1:0-5408 GCA_046496625.1 Dehalococcoidia bacterium
TATGGACGGTACATGGACACCACACGCCACTGGCGACATCTCGCGGGGGAGAGAATGAAACAGGTCAGTATTCAGCGTCACCGGACCAAGATCGGCGAACTGATACTCGGCTCCTTCGGCGGCAAGCTGTGTCTCCTCGGTTTCGGACATGAGGAGATGGGAGGGGCAGTTGGCGGCAGGATCAAGAAGGGGTTGGGCGCAGTGTTTGTCGAGCAAGACAATGAAGTCATGGCAGAGACAAGAAGACAAATCGACGAGTATCTCGATGGCAGGAGAAGAGAGTTCGATATTCCGCTGCTGCTGGTGGGCACCGACTTTCAGAAGAGAGTCTGGGAGTCGTTGATGAGGGTTCCTTATGGGTCGACCTCAACATACAGGCGAATAGCGGAGAATATCGGCAGTCCAAAGGCCGTCCGCGCTGTAGGCAATGCCTGCGGAGCCAATCCTATCGCCACTATCGTCCCCTGCCACCGCATAGTCGGCAGCAACGGAACGCTTGTCGGATACGGCGGCGGGCTATCCCTGAAGGAGGAGTTGCTAAAGCTGGAACAGAGCAATACTGCCCGATGCGGTGATCGTGTCGATACAGTGGAGGATAGTGATCGATCCGTGCCCGCGTATCGAGTAAGGAGAGTGCCATGAACCACCCACCGACGATTGAGACAGAGAGACTAATCCTGAGACCGTTTCAGATGAGCGATGCTGCCAGAGTCAAGGAACTGGCCGGGGCATACGAGATATACAGGCCGACCCTCAACATACCGCACCCTTATGAGGATGGCATGGCCGAGAAATGGATTGCCTCGCACGCTTCCCGGTTCTACGAAGGAGAGGGACTGGGTCTGGCAGTCACATTGAAAGAGAACGGCCTCCTGATTGGCGCCATAGGATTGGGGGCAAGCCCGAAGCACAACCGTGCCGAGCTTGGATACTGGATAGGAGTACCATACTGGGGCAGCGGGTACTGCACAGAAGCCGCTATCGCGGTGATCAAGTATGGCTTCAAGGCATTGAAGCTGCACAAAATCACCTGTTCACACATGGAATGGAATACGGCATCAGGCCGCGTCATGCAAAAGGCCGGCATGCACAAAGAAGGTGCTCTTGTCGACCACGTCTTAAAGGACGGCGATTATCGCACGATGGTGCTGTACGGGATTCTCAACGGCGAATAGGGGTCTGATGCAGAAGATCACGGCGGCAGCACCTGACATCGACTGCGCAGACCGGAACCCGGAAGCGCGGCCAACAGATGGCAAGCGGCAGAACAGGGACACGTCCATTCTACTTCAGCAGCGCATGCTTGTCGAAGGCCGATCACCAGTCCTGTCATCCGAAGTGAGAGACGGCATTCGGTGGGGAAATGGACGTGTCCCGATTCTGGCCTGCGTGACGTCTCTGCACTGTTTGGCCTAGGCGATGTCCGGCTTCGGGGCATCGTGGTCGGGCAGCAAGTCTTCCGCCCGGCGAACCGCAGGAACAAGGTATCCGGCGAGGCCCACAAGCGCACCGAGGATTCCTGCGAACACGAACATCACGGACATCCCCGATCCCGGTCCGGAGCCCACGAGCGGTTCGAAAACCCTGGCGAGCGTGCCCCCAGGAGCCATGCCCGGCTCGAAGACTACGTCCGCCAGGCGTCCTCCCAGGATCATGGCAAACGGCGCGCTGATCTGCGCGATGAGGCGCCGGGTGGCAAACACCTTACCCTGGATATCGGGAGGGACCTTGGACTGCCATATCGCCTGGTTCGAGCCATTCACGAGCGGAATGAAGAACATGATGAGAAATGCGCCAAACCCCCAGGCCCACACGGCCCGTCCCAACCCGATCACGACCTGTCCAAGCAGACTGGACAGGATCATGCCCAGCAGGACACCGTGAATCCTCCTCTTCGGACCTCCCCAACTGGCAATCGCCAGTCCACCGACGACACCTCCGATGCCGAACATCATCATGGTGGTACCGAGGACTAACTCATTGTTTCCCGTCCGGGCCAACACCATCGGCGCAAAGAGGATCATAGCCAGCGTTCCGGTCAGGTTGATCGAGAAGAAGACGAGCTGCAGACCGAGCAGACTGGGGTTGGAGCCGATGTAGCGAAAGCCGAAGAGCGACTCCCGCAGAAGTCCTCCGCGACTGGCGCGTCCGACCGCCGTCTCCACAGGATCCGGGATGAACACGAACAACAGGGTTCCTATGGCAAACACAAAGGTGGCGATGTCGATGACCATGATGCCGCTGATTCCCAGGAGCACAAGTAAGGCTCCCGCCAGGGCAGGGGCGATAATGCCGGAGGCCGATCCCACCAAACCGAGCATGGCGTTAGCCCGCGTGTAGTGCTTCTTGTCCACCATAGTGGAGATGGCCGCGGAGTAGGCAGGAAACTGGAACGACTCAAAAGCGCTGGCGAAGAAGCCGGCGGCGTACAGATGCCAGATCACCAGATTGCCCGTCGAATACAGAATGAGTATAGCGACAGTTGATATCCCGGCAGCGAGGTCGCTGGCAATCATGAGATTCTTCCGGCTGAAACGGTCAACTATGGCGCCGGCGATGGGACTGAGAACAATGCCGGGGGCGAACGAGAACACACCTACCAGGGCCAGGGCAGTAGCCTCTCCCGTCTCCTGCCAGACCCAGATCGTGAGCGCGAAGCGCGTCATCCCTGACCCGAGCGTTGAGACGAACTGCCCCAGCCAAACGATCGAGAAGCCGAGCATACCCGATGGGCGACGGCTGAGTAGGTTCATTATAGTTCGCACAATCATACACCCGCCGACGGTACTGGACAATCTCCTGGAACTCCCGGCCAGCAATTCGACCGTACCTGTCCGCTCCCCCTACCGGTTGATAGGATGAACACGGTTCAGGCAGCGCAATCTTGACAGTCCTTGCTGCGCCATCATATAGTGCATTCCCACGGCGATAGTGTCAGCTTCGAATCCAACTCGTGGGGTCGATGTGCATCAGGGGGAATCGGTGCCTGCTGGCGAATGACCCAACCAGTGCATCAATACACACAAGAGGAGAGATAGTTAATGGACAGAGAGATGATCGCGATGTGCGGTGCGTACTGCGGAGTATGTGAATGGAAGCCGAAGACCAATTGCCCGGGATGCCTTGCCTCTGCGGGTAAGATGTTCTGGGGAACGTGTGAGGTCGCCAGGTGCGCGATTGACAAAGGCCTTCAGCATTGCGGCCTCTGCCCTGAAGTGCCGTGCCCCACGCTCCAGGGCTACTTCGACGACCCGGAACACGGCGACAACGGCGAGCGTCTGGCCAATCTTCAGGCATGGGCACGCGGCGAACAGACCTACAGGGAACTCACGCCGCGGAAGGCTAGCTAGCGATCGAATGCGCCCGACAAGGCGAGACGCGCCCGCGATGCTTGACGTTGGGCGCGCCGATCCTGTGGATGTGATCCGGAGAACAATATGGCCGATGACCTGAGTGACATAGCTGCTCATTACGACGGTGAACTGGAAAGAGAGCGTAGCCGGCTCGACCGGCATCAACTCGAACATGAGTTGACCTGGCGCTATCTGGATCAGTACCTCCCGCCCCTGGGTTCTATCCTTGAGGTCGGAGCCGCAACCGGCACCTACACTCTGGAACTGGCGAAACGGGGCTACAATCTCACTTCCGTTGACTTATCAGCAACACTGCTTGACGAATGCAGAACAAGACTTGCCGATGAAGGGCTGGAAAGACAGGTAAGGCTTGCGGTAGCCGATGCTCGTGATCTGAGCCAGATAGCCGAGAGCGATTTTGACGCAGCTCTCCTGATGGGACCGCTCTATCACCTGGTGGAGAAGGAGGATCGGATGATGGCGCTAAGGCAAGTGTCCGACCGGCTGCGAGAGGGCGGAATCATATTCTCAACATTCATTAGCCGCTACGGCATTATGGGCGATGTGATGAAAGTCATGCCGTATTGGGTTGAGGACCAGACAGAGGTGCAGTTCTTGCTGGCTCATGGCAGAAGGCCGGATGACTATCCAAGAGTGGGATTTCGCGGGTATTTCGCGACAGTGCCTGAGATAGCGCCGCTCCATGAAGCACTCGGGTTTGAGACTCTGGTCCTGGCCGGGGTGGAACCGGCCATCTCTGCGGACGACGAGATCTACAACAGACTAGAAGGAGAACAGCGCCGACTGTGGCTTGACCTGCTCTATGAGATAAGCACCGACGAATCAACCATCGCGGCATCAAGGCATCTTCTATACATAGGGAGGAAAAGATGATAACCAACGCGACTATCGAAACACTTATGAACAGGAAATCGGTGAGGAAGTACACCGACCGCAAACTCAGCAAGGATGAATTGGAGACCATTGTTCGAGCGGGCCAGCAAGCTCCTTTCGCCTCCCAGCTTTACAGCGTCCTGTACAGCACAGAGAAGCCGATAGCGTTCGATGCCGCCATCTGGTTCCTTATCTGTGTTGATGTTCATAAGCTGGAAAGGTTCATGAAGGTGCGCGGATGGGATATCGTGACCAATGATCTGACCCTGTTGCTGCTGGGGATGCAGGATGCCTCGTACATGGCGCAGAACATGGTCATAGCGGCCGAAAGCCTGGGCATCGGCTCCTGCTATCTGGGGGCCGTGAGTTCCAGCGTACCGAGACTCAAGGCGTTAAGCGAGAAGCTTGGATTGCCTGAGCGGGTCCTGCCGATGGTGGAACTGGTTATGGGTTACCCTGAAGAAGACTTCCCTCCCCGCCCCAGATACCCGCTCGCATTCACCCTGTTTGAAAACAGGTATCCCGAGTTGAGTGATGAAGCGGTGGAAGAAGCAATGAAGGTGATGGACGATGGATACCTGGAGCAGGGATACTACAGGAAGCAGAATGTGAAGATACAGGTCGAGGACGGAAAACCGGACGACTACACGTTTGAAAACTACAGCTGGACCGAACATATCTCAAGGAAATGGGGACAGTGGGCAGCCTCACCCGATGAACTGCTGGATGCACTGAAGGAACGTGGCTTCTCTCTAGTGAGACGAGACTCCTGAGGCAGCAGTCTTACATGAGACCGGCGAGGAAGGTGGTATCATGAAGGGAGGACAACTCCTTCAGTCCTCGCCTGGCCTTCCTATGACCTGTGCATGTCCATCAGGTTAACAGAAGATGAAGATGACAGAGAAGCTTTATGTCACTAGCCGCGCGGAGTGGCGTGCCGGGCTGGAGAAGAATTGTGATACAGAACCGGAAGCCTGGCTTGTCTTCTACAAGAAACACACCGGACAGCCCTGCATCGCTTACGATGACGCTGTCGAAGAGGCTTTGTGTTTCGGATGGATCGACGGTGTCCTCCAGAGAATCGACGATGAGACATACGCCCGGAGGTTCTCTCCACGCAGGGACGGCAGCAACTGGTCGGCGCTTAACAAGAGACGCGCT
>JAWOGR010000087.1:0-4255 GCA_046496625.1 Dehalococcoidia bacterium
CATCGCCGTGATACATGCCTCGTACCTGGGGCAGGGTCATGTGTGATTCATCGATGAAGAGCAGGAAGTCGCGGGGGAAGTAATCCAGCAGTGTCCAGGGACTGCTACCCGGTGCCCTTCTCTGGAGATGCCGGGAGTAGTTCTCAACTCCGGCACAGTATCCCATCTCCTTAAGCATCTCCATATCGTAGTTGGCGCGAGCTTCAAGCCTCTGCGCTTCCAGCAGCTTCCCCTGGCTTCCGAACTCCTCCAGTCTTTCCTTGAGCTCCGCCCCGATATCGGAGATTGCCGCGGCCAACTTGTTGCGAGAGGTGACGAAGTGCTTGGCAGGATATAGATCCACCCGGTCACAGTGCGAGAGCACCTCGCCGGTCAAAGGAGAGACCTCCACGATACGCTCAATCTCATCGCCCCAGAATTCAACTCTTAGCGCCGTATCCTCATAAGCCGGCTGGATCTCCAGGGTGTCCCCTCGAATACGGAACCTGCCTCTCGTGAAGTCATAGTCATTCCGTTCATACTGCATATCCACTAGATGTCGGACGATCTCGTCTCTCCTATAGCGGGTTCCCTTCTCGATACTGAGGGCGAAGCTATGATACTCCTCCGGTTCTCCGAGGCTGTAGATGCAGGAGACCGAGGCAACGATGACGACATCTCGCCGTATGAAGAGCGCCCTGGTCGCGGCATGCCGCAGCTTCTCGATCTCCTCGTTTACGTCGGTCTCCTTCTCAATATAGAGGTCGGTGGCGGGCATGTAAGCCTCCGGCTGATAATAGTCGTAGTAGCTCACGAAATACTCCACGGCATTGTCGGGGAAGAACTCCTTGAACTCGGTGACCAGTTGAGCCGCCAGGGTCTTGTTGTGACAGATGACGAGGGTCGGCTTCTGCATCCTCTCGACCACACAGGCCATCGTGAACGTCTTGCCGCTGCCGGTAACGCCGAGCAACGTTTGCTCACGATAACCCTTGTTCAGCCCCTCGACCAACCTGTCAACAGCCTGTGGCTGGTCACCGGTAAGACCGAAATCGGAGACTACTCTGAACTCAGGCATGGACTGCTACCACCGGAACGAGGAATCACATCCCGAAATATACAAGAAACACAGAGGTTTTCCCAATCGCCCGCCCTCAGTGCCGGACCCCTCACTCTGGAGGGCCGATGTTGACAGCAAGGGCGCTAACGACACATAATCTTGCTCTGACCGGGGCATAACGACATAGCACCTCGTAAAGGAACCATTATCAAGAAACGCAGCAGGGTTCTTCCGTCCCTAACCGGCCTGCTACCGCTGTTCACGGTAGCCCACTTCGGGCATCATCAGATGATGGCGCTGCTCCCGCCGCTGCTCCCCTTCATCCGACGTGACATGCTCCTGTCGTATACCCGCGCCGGCGGGCTCGTTTCGGCCTACAGCATCGCCTACGGAATCAGCCAGTTCCCCGCGGGACTGGCTGCTGACCGCCTCGGCTCCAGGATCCTACTCGCCATCGGCGTGGCGGGCGTAGGCCTGGCGGGGCTTCTCGTCGGACTGTCGCCGAACTACATCTTCATGGCGCTCATGCTGGTCCTGATGGGGCTGGCCGGTGGAGGGTACCACCCCTCGGCATCTCCACTCGTATCGGCATCAGTTAAGCCCGGGCACCGCGGCAGGGCACTGGGAGTTCACCAAGTAGGCGGAACCGCGAGCTTTTTCCTGGCGCCGTTGATCGCTGCAGGAATTGCCAGCGCCCTGGGCTGGCGCGGTGCGTTCATCACTGTAGCTATCCCGACCATGTTGCTGGGCATTGTCTTCTATATGCTCCTTGGAAGGAAGGGGTATACCGGAACGCCCGGAGCGAAGGGTTCGATGAACACGGCGGCGCCGTCCGAACCCTACGACCCGCTCCGTCTGCTGGCCTTCGTCGCCATCGGTGTCGCCAGCATGGTGTCGCTCCAATCCACGCTGGCGCTCATCCCTCTCTACACCGTTGATGTCCTGGGGGCCACCGAGGAGCAGGGCGCGGCCCTGCTGTCTGTCGCCTATTTCGGAGGCATTTGGGGCGGTCCGCTGGGAGGCTATCTCTCGGACCGCCTGGGAAGGGTGCCCGTGATCATCGCCGTGGGCATCATCTCGGGGCCAGCCATCTATCTGCTTAACTATGCCTCTATGGACGCCAGCCTCTACGCCGTCCTTCTCCTCATGGGCACCACCATGCATATGGGCATGCCCGTGGTGGAGTCGCAGATAATAAGCCACGTCTCTCCGAAGAGACGGTCCACAGCCCTCGGTCTCTATTACACGATCAGTCGCGGCGGACCGACGGTAACGATACTGCTCGGCCGCCTCATCGATGCCTACCGGTTTTCTGTAACGCTGTCCGGGGTATCGATCGTCATGCTGACCATTGCCGCTGCCGGCACAGCACTGCTGCTGATAAGGAGAGGTTGACCTGTGCGCTCGAGGCTAGATATACGGCAGCCTTGTTTGACGGATAGCGGTGTGGTAAGATTTCGCAACCGTCGATGCAGATGTAATAGGGGGGACTGATGATATGAAGTCCTTTGACGAACTCTCCAAAGAGCAGGCTAACAGGGAAGATAGCCTCTTGACCAAGCTGATGGCAGAGGTCGGGATCGAAGATCTGGCCGATTTCGAGACCGAGATAGAGGAGCGCCACAGCATAACTCTTTTCAAGATAACGACGGAGATGGAGGACACACAGCAAGCCCTGAACCAGGTTGAGCAACTATCGCAGAGGCTCAAGAAGCATCTGGAGCGATTGAAAAAGCTGCACCAAATCCTCTCTAAGTAAGGGTACACAACAAGAAGTACAGCGCAATGCAGTCTGGATTGGATACCCCGGTTAGACTACGCTTTGCGCCCAGTCCGACAGGTTACCCGCATTTAGGCAACATAAGGACGGCCCTGTTCAACTGGCTGTTCGCCCGCCACCATGACGGCAAGCTCATCTTGCGGATTGAGGACACCGACGTCGCGCGCAAAGTGGAAGGCGCGGTGGAATCAATACTTGGCAGCTTGGAGTGGCTGGGATTGGACTGGGATGAAGGGCCTCACTTCCAGTCACAGAGATTGAGTGAGTATCACGAGATCGCTGGCAGACTGCTGGAACAAGGACACAGCTACCTGTGTTACTGCTCTTCGGAGCGACTGGAGGCAATGCGCCGGGACCAGGCAAGGTGCAAACAGCCGCCCAGATATGACCGCCGTTGTCGAGACCTGACAGGGCCAGAAAGGGACAGGATGGAGGCAACAGGGGCTAAGCCGGTCATGCGCTTTCGAACACCTCTCGAAGGCGAAACCACTGTCTACGACTTGATCCACGGCCAGGTGGCTTTCAGGCATGATACACTGGATGACTTCGTCCTGCTCAAGTCCGACGGCTATCCCACATACCATATGGCCAACGTAGTGGATGACCACTCGATGGCGATATCCCACGTGCTAAGAGCAGACGAATGGCTGTCAAGCACTCCCCGCCATGTACTGCTGTACCAGGCATTGAACTGGCAGGCTCCCCGCTTCGCTCACCTGCCGATGATCCTCGGACCTGACCGCAGCAAGCTCTCCAAGCGACACGGTGCCACGAATGTCACAGAGTATGAGAAGCAGGGCTACCTGCCAGAGGCGATGACCAATTTCCTCGCGCTTCTGGGTTGGTCGCTTGACGACCGGACCGAATTGCTGTCCAGGGACGAACTGATAAAGCATTTCTCTCTGGACAGAGTAGGAAAGACGGCAGCGATATTCAACCGGGAGAAGCTGGAATGGATGAACGGTATATATCTGAGGAAACTGAGCGGGGATGAGTTCGCGCGGCGCGCCACGCCGTTTCTCGATAGAGATCTGCCGGAGTCGGTCGCCCGTCCGCTCAGCGAGCCTTATGTGAGACAGGTTCTTCCGCTGATTCAGGAGCGAGCCCGGACTCTGGCTGAGGTGCCTCAGCTTGCCAGTTTCTTCTTCATCGATGACCTCGATTATGACGCGGCCCTTGTTCTGTCAGAGAAAATGGATGCGACTTCGGCTGCCCGTGCTCTTTCGGCTGCACTTGAGGCATTGAAGGACATGGCCACCTGGGAAGCCCCCGGGCTCGAAGAACAGCTGCGCCCGCTGGCAGGCGAGTTAGGACTTAAAACCAGAGAGTTCTTCGGCCTCCTAAGGGTGTCCGTTACCGGACGCACTGCAGCACCTCCGCTGTTTGAGACTATGGCCGTGTTAGGTAAGGCGACATGCCTGAAACGGCTGGTCGCC
>JAWOGR010000064.1:0-2897 GCA_046496625.1 Dehalococcoidia bacterium
GCCGGCGGAAATCCCTGTCCGCCCGTCATACTCGGTGTAGGCGTGGGCGGCACGACCGACAAGACCATGTTCATCGCCAAGAAGGCGCTGCTGCGCAGGGTCGGTGATCGCAGCCCGGACCCGGAGGTTGCCGAACTGGAGAGGGAGATACTGGAGAGGGTCAACGGCCTCGGCATCGGCGCAATGGGCTACGGTGGCACGGTGACCGCCCTGGCGGTACACGTTGAGACCTTTCCCTGCCACATCGCCAGCATGCCGGTGGCTGTCAACATGCAGTGCTGGTGTGCCAGGCGCGGGGAAGCGGTCCTCTGAAGCTTGTGAAAGGGTAGCAGTACAATGCCTGTGAGTATATCTCGCCGCAGAACAGACGGCGAGTTCGTTAAGAAAGTCAGGGAACTGAGCGGGGAGAACCTGCAGCTGTGCTACCAGTGCGGCATGTGTTCGGGCAGCTGCCCCGCCGCCTCCCACATGGACTTCTCGCCCCGCCAGGTGATCGAGCTGGCACGGCTGGGACTGCACGAGGAGATAGTCGATTCAAAGACGGTCTGGGTCTGTGCCACGTGCCTGGCCTGCGCCGTCGCCTGTCCCAGGGGATTCGACCTATCCAGGCTCATGGAGGCGATACGACTCCTCGCCCTGAGGAAGAGGGCCGACCATGTCAGGCCCGAGGACATCCCCGTGGAAGACAGGGAGGAGCTTCCCCAGATCGCCATGGTCAGCGGATTGAGGAAGTTCTCCGGCTGAACAAGCGATAAGCATGCAACTAGCCTACTATCCGGGATGCACTCTGAAGACGAAGGCCAGGAATCTGGAGGAGCCCGCTGTTGCCTCGCTGGAGGCCCTGGGCTTCCGGCTTGAGGAGATCGACAGGTGGAACTGCTGCGGCGCCGTCTACTCACTGGCCGACGATGATCTCATCCACCAGGTGGCGCCCGTCCGCAACCTCATCCGTGTCAAAGAGCAGGGCAATGACCGGGTCGTCATCCTCTGTTCGTTCTGCCTTAACGCCCTGAAGAGGGCCAACCTCCTGATGAAGGGTGACGCCGAGAAGAGGGACACCCTGAACAGGTTCATGGACGAGGAGCCAGACTATCGTGGCGAGGTTAAGGTGCTGCACCTGCTTGAGGTGCTGAGGGACGAGATTGGCTGGGAGACCCTGGCTGCGAAAGTAGAACAACCCCTCCGCGGGCTGAAGCTGGCACCCTATTACGGATGCACGTTGCTTCGTCCCCGCGAGGTGGCGATAGATGATGTCGAGAACCCCACCGTATTGCAGGAGTTCCTGGGGGCGCTGGGGGCCACTCCCGTTTACTTCCCCGAGTCCACCAGGTGTTGCGGCTCCTACCAGGTGGTGAGCAACCCCGGCGATATCCCCGGATATGCCAGGGATATCCTGAGTTCGGCGGTGATGAACGGGGCTGAGGGACTTGTCCTCACCTGTCCTCTTTGCGACTACGATCTGGGCAAGGGACAGGACGAACTGGTGAAGAAAGAGGGATTCAAGGGCATGCCGCTCTTCTACTTCACGCAGCTATTGGCCCTGGCGCTGGGGCTCGACCCCGGGGTGGCTCATTTCGAGCTAAACTACGGCAATCCGGAGGCTTTCCTGCGAGAGAGAGGGCTGCTTTCATGAGCATGAAGCCGTTACAGGACTGGAGGTAAAAGATGAGCGCCAAGAAGAGGAACGAAGAACCGGCGAAGAAGGCAGTCAAGGAATCGGCCGGGGCGCCCCCGGTCAGGCTGATTCCCATCTACGTCATGGGCAAGCGTTACGAGGTTCCCGAGGGGCTTACCCTTATGAAGGCCATGGAGCATGCCGGCTACAAGTTCATCCGCGGTTGCGGGTGCCGCGGCGGCACATGCGGGGCCTGCGGCACCGTCTACCGCAAGCCGGGCGATTACCGTCTGCAGGTTGCGCTGGCCTGCCAGAAGACTGTCGAGCCCGACATGCACATCAGTCAGATACCCTTCTTCCCTGCCAATCGCGCTGTGTTCGAGTTTGACGAACTGACCGCGGCGCCGGAAGAGGTTTTCAAGCTCTATCCCGAACTGTTCCGCTGCGTTGCCTGCAATGCCTGCACGAAGGCCTGTCCTCAGGGGATAGAGGTCATGGACGCCGTCTCGGCTTTGAAGCAGGGCAACATCGCCGGAGCGGCCGAGATCGCCTTCGAGTGTATCCAGTGTGGCTTATGCACCAGCCGCTGCTTCGGCGAGCTTATGCAATACCACATGTTCCAACTGGCACGCAGGATCTACGGCGCCCGCATCGCTCCCCGGGCCGAACACCTGGCCGGGATGACCGAGGCGATCGCCGACGGCAGGTATGAAGAGTTCCTCGACAGACTGCAGGGCATGAGCGAGGACGAGTTGAAGGAACTCTACCGTGAGAGAGAGGTCGAGCCGGTGACTGCCGGCGAGGACTGGACGCCGGAGGACAAGACGTATCTCTAGTCAGGAGGCCATATGGGTTACTTAGGATATCCGGATTTCTTTGAGCCGTATCTCAAGAAGGTTGAGGAGACCAGGCCTGCCCGCGTGGAGATGAGGAAAAATGGGGAAGAGTTCCCCTTCATGACGCTGGAAGAGCGGCAGGACATACTTGAGTATCACCCGGACTACAGGGATGAGGGGCGGAGGGAGATCAAGGTAGGGCCGAGCAAGGGCTACCGCATAGCCCACGAGTTCGTCGACCTGCTGGAGGCCAGGAGCAGGGTCGACCCAGATAGGGTCGACCTGAGCAAGGTCGACTACGAGACCGACGTCCTGGTCATCGGCGGCGGCGGCGCTGCCACTATAGCCGCCCTTGTTGCAGAGGAGGGCGACGCGCAGGTGCTCATCGCCACCAAACTGCGGCACGGTGATGCCAACACCATGATGGCCGAGGGCGGCATCCAGGC
>JAWOGR010000085.1:0-11133 GCA_046496625.1 Dehalococcoidia bacterium
CTTGCGACAACCCCGCCGAAGGCGGCCACGGGATCGCCGGTTAGGGCCCGTCGATATGCCTCCGCAAGATCATGGTTCGAGGAAAGCCCGCAGGAGTTGTTGTGCTTGATAATGGCGATCGTAGGATCGGCGAAGTCGTGCACCAGATTTAGTGCGGCATCGAGGTCAAGAAGGTTGTTGAAGGAGATGTCAGGTCCGCCCAGCTGCTCCAGCGTCCCTAATCCGTCTTGCCCTCGCCTCACGTTCTGCTCGACATAGAAGGCAGCTGGTTGATGCGGATTCTCGCCATAGCGAAGACCGCGCTCCCTCTTCAAGGCTATCGTCATCTCCTCGGGAAACGCCTCTTCATTGAGGTACTGGGCGATGGCTGTATCATAGAGGGCCACGTGCTGGAACGCCTTCTGGGCCAGCTTCTTCCTGTAGTGGAGGTCGATATCACCCTGGCGCAACCCTTGTAGCACCGTATCGTAGTCTCCGGGATCGACCACCACCAGCACCGAAGGGAAGTTCTTGGCTGCCGAGCGAATCATGGTCGGCCCGCCGATGTCTATGTTCTCCAGTGCCTGATCCAGGGCAACGTTCGGCTTGCTCACAGTCTCCACAAACGGGTAGAGATTGACAACCACCATGTCAAGTGGCTCGATCTGATTTCGGCTGAGTTCTGACAAATGCTGAGGCAGATCGCGTCTGGCCAGGATGCCGCCGTGTACTGCCGGATGCAGCGTCTTTACCCGCCCGTCCAGGATCTCGGGGAAGCCGGTCAACTCCGATATCCCGTGCACCTCTATCCCGGCGGCCTCTATCGACTTCTTCGTCCCGCCGGTGCTGAATACCTGGATGTCCAGCTCTCGCAGACCTCTGGCGAGATCAACTGCGCCTGTCTTGTCCGAAACACTGATTATGGCACGCATGTGTCCTCCTCTAACTCAGAGTAACCCTCGCTGCCTCTCCTGCCCTCGTTATCTCGCCGATTCTCCTTGCCTGAGGCAGGATGCTCACTATGTCCGCAGCCTGCTGTGGTGAGCACACAACCGCCATGCCCATACCCATGTTGAAAACCCGGTACATCTCGGCTTCCTCTATGTTGCCGGTTTCCTGGATAAGCTTGAACACATGCGGCACATCCCAGGAGTTCTTATCGACACGTGCGCCGAGATCGCCGGGCAGAACACGGGGAATGTTGCCCTCAAATCCGCCACCCGTGATATGAGCCATGCCTTTGATCAGGGGCAGGGCGGGCCTTACTTGAGGGTAGTAGCAGCGGTGAATCTTAAGTAGCTCATCGCCCAGCGTCTTGCCCAGCTCGGGGTAGAAGTTGTTCAGGCATGAGGGGTTAGCGTCTATGCCGAAGACCTTACGAACAAGTGAGTAGCCGTTGGTATGCAGGCCGGAGGATGGCAAACCCAGCATGACATCACCGGGCACGATACCGTTCCCGTCAATGATGTTTCTTCTCTCCACCACTCCTATTATGAACCCCACAAGATCGTACTCCTGCTCGGAGTACATACCGGGCATCTCGGCAGTCTCGCCGCCAATCAAAGAGCAATCGACCTCCTTGCAGGCCCGGACAATCCCGGAGACAAGCGCCTCCACCTGCTGGGGCCTTAGCTTTCCCATGGCGATGTAGTCGAGGAAGAACAGAGGCTCAGCTCCGCAGCAGAAGATGTCGTTCACACAGTGGTTCACGATGTCAGCCCCCACCGTGTCATGTTTGTTGAGGAACGACGCTATCTTCAGTTTGGTACCCACCCCGTCCACGCTGGAAACAAGAACCGGCTCGTCATATTGTCCGAGTTGGAACATGCCGCCGAAGAACCCCGAGCCCAGGACCTCCGGTCTGTAGGTCGCCCGAACCTGCTGTCCGAGCGTTCGCTTCAGCCTGTCAGCGACAGATATGTCCACACCGGCGGAGGCATATGTGCTCTTCTCCTCCGGATTCGACGGGCTAGAGCCGGATCTCACTGAGGTCCTCCTGAGGAGTTGATTCCAGAGCCAGCTTGTCCATTTCTATCTGTACCGGAATAGGGTATTCTCCTGTGAAACAGCCCAGGCAGAAGATATCCTTTGGCAGATCCACTGCACCCACCAGTCCGTCGAGGCTGAGATAGCCCAGTGAATCTGCATCAAGGTGCTCCCTGATCTGCGGGACTGTCATTCGCGCGGCTATAAGCTGCCACCTGGGAGCCGTGTCCACTCCGAAGAAACAGGGGTAGCGTATGGGGGGCGCACATATACGAAGATGAACCTCGGTGGCACCCGCCTTCCTGAGCATGCTGACTATCTTGGGAGTGGTGGTTCCACGGACGATGCTGTCATCGACAACAACCAGTCTCTTTCCGGAGATCACCTGCGAAAGAGGGTTGAACTTCAACTGGACGCCCAGTTCCCGCATCCTCTGGTCAGGCGCAATGAATGTTCGTCCAACGTAACGATTCTTGAGCAGGCCCTCGCAGTAGGGAATGCCGGAGGCGTTAGCATAGGCGATGCCCGCCGCTGTGGCGGAATCGGGAATGCCCATCACAAAGTCGGCATCGACCGGGTGCTCATGAGCCAGTGCTCTGCCCATAGCCTCCCTTGCCTGGTAGAGCAGTCTCCCCTGGATTACGCTGTCAGGACGGGCGAAGTAGATATACTCGAATATGCAGATGGATTTCTTGCCGTCTCTCTTCCCGAAACTCTTCACTCCGTGGCTGTCGATCACCACGATCTCGCCGGGTGAGACTTCTCTCACGAACTGAGCACCTATGTGGTCTAAGGCGCAGCTTTCTGAGGCTATACTCCATCCGTTGTCGATAGTCCCGAGACACAGAGGGCGAACGCCAAACGAGTCGCGAACTCCGATGAGACTATCTTCAGTTAGTATGACCAGAGAGTATGCACCCTGGATACGACGCATGGCGTGTTCGATTCTGGTCTGCCAGTTCTGGCCCGGCGAGGCCAGGATCAGATTGGCGATGACCTCGGAATCGGTACCTGTACGAAAGTTATAGCCCCGGTCCTGGAGTTCGTCGTGGAGTTGTTGGGAGTTTATGATGTTACCGTTGTGTGCCAGGGCGATGGTCAGTCCTCCCGCTGTCGCGATAACCGGCTGGGCATTCACGGGTCTGCTTGAGCCCGTGGTCGAGTAGCGGTTGTGGCCGATGGCGATATGCCCCTTGAGCAAAGCAAGGTCGTCCTCGGTGAATGCCTGCGAGACAAGCCCCATCCTGGTGTGCACCCTGATGCCATCCCCATTCGCGACGGCGATGCCGGCGCTTTCCTGACCGCGATGCTGTAGGGCGAAGAGGGCAAAAAAGGTAGTCTGAGCTACATTTATGCCTGAGGCATAGACTCCGAAGACGCCACAACTTTCATGCATAAAAGTTGTCTTTACAGGACAATTGTAGAGCATCTGGAGCGGTCGGTCAATTCCTATACAATGACCTGCCGTCGTGATATGATATACGGCATTATACAACTAAGTGAGGGAGTTTACTGAATTGGACAAAGAGAAGAAGGGGGAGATCATCACCCAGTACGGAATCAAAGAAGGTGATACGGGGTCGGTCGAGGTCCAGGTGGCACTGCTTACCGAGAGGATCAGCCGGTTGACGGAGCATCTCAAACTGTATCCTCAGGATCGACATACCAGACATACGATTCACCGGGTGATAGGAAAACAAAGGCGTTTCCTTGCGTATCTGAGCCGGACCGACGCAGAGCGACACAGCGCTCTTGTTAACAGGTTGGGATTGAGGAGGTAGTATGCCCGGCATGGTTTAACACTCTTTGCCGGCAGATCGCTTAGCATCGAGGCCGGTGTGTTCGCTCATCAAGCCGGGGCGTCAGGCATATCAGTAGGTCATCGAACTCCAGGAAGCCATCGGGCGAAATCAGGGAAGAGCTAAAGCTGTGATCGGATCCAGGGAACATACTCCCTGAGCTTTCGGCAGGAACGACATCCATGATAGGCGACAGGTTGAGCGAGATACTGGACGAGCCGGAGAACCAGCGGAGGAGGCCTGCTCGTCTTTGCCGTACGGGCGAGCGGCGGGGTAGCTATAGTACATAAGGTGCTTTGCGGCCGGAGGATATCACATGGATTTTGTGAGAGTCGTCGTTAATGGCGCTTTGGGCAGGATGGGGCAGGAGATCGCCAAGGCGGTGGTTCTTGAACCGGGGATGAAGGCGGTTGGGGCCGTGGAGAGGGAGGTAGCTCAGCAGTACCTGCCTCTGGCAGGAACCATGGAGTTGGTCCCCTTCTCCTCCGATCTGGGGACTCTGCTTAAGGAGTGTAACGCCGACGTGGTGGTGGACTTCACCGATGCTGAAGCTTCCATAGCGGCCGCTCGCACTGCTATCAGGCAGAAGGTCAGCATGGTAATAGGTACCGCCGGCCTCTCAGAAGACGATCTGCGGGAGATCGAGCAGTTGTGCAAGGACAACGGTGTCGGCGCGGTAGTGGCCGCGGATTTCTCGCTGGGTGCGGCGCTCATGGTACACCTGTCCAGATACGCCTCCAGGTTCTTCGACCACGCCGAGATTGTCGAGATGCACCACGATAAGAAGGCAGATGCTCCTTCGGAGACAGCAATAGCCACTGCCGGAGCTATGCTAGAGGGGCACGGCAAGCGATTTGGGTGTCCGGAGTCCAAGCAGGAGAAGGTCAGTAACTCCAGAGGAGTGATGATCGACGGCATAGCTGTGCATAGCGTGAGGTTGCCTGGCTTTCTGGCCGGGCAAGAGGTGATATTCAGCGGCGCGGGTGAGACGCTGAGCCTGCACCATAACGCGATGAGCCGTGAGTGTTACCTGCGGGGCGTTCTTCTGGCGATTAAGAAGGTGAAAAGACGCAAGGGTCTTACCTGTGGGTTGGATGCCTTGCTGGATCTTGAGTGAGCAAGAGATGGAAGGATTCAGTGTCGCTGTTGTCGGTTCGGCCGGGATTGTTGAGCAGGAGTTCATCAAGGCACTCGAGCAGTGTGGTTTCCCTATAGCTTCGGTACAACTGCTCACCCCCGAGCACACTCCCGATGTCAAGCTCTTCTTCAACCATCACAGAGTCGAAGCAAAGGAGGCAAGTCCAGAGGCGTTTCGCGACGTAGATATCGCCTTCTTCTCTGCCGGTACCGGTGTTAGCCGTAGACTATCGGCTTCAGCGGCCGAGGCCGGGGCGGTTGTCATCGACAACAGTACCGCCTTCAGGGGGGATCCCGCGGTGCCTCTGGTAGTTCCTGAGGTGAATCCTGAGGATATAGAAGGGCATAAAGGGATAATCGCCAGTCCGGGTTGTTCGACAATACAGACGGTGGTAGCGCTTCATCCACTGCATAGGGTTAACAAGATCAGGCGAATTGTAGTGAGCACTTACCAGTCGGTCTCCAGTAGCGGTGCTGCTGCGTTACAGGAACTGACCAACCAGTCGCGGTTGGTTCTGGAAGGGCGTCGCATATGCCCGCATGTCTACTCGCATCAGATAGCCTTCAATGTACTGCCGGAGATAGATGTCTTCCTGGACAATGGCTATACCAGGGAAGAGCAGAGAATATCAGAGGAGACACGGAAGATACTGCATGATGAGGATGTCGCCGTCTCCGCTACCTGTGTTCGGGTGCCTGTCTACTTCGGCCATAGTGAGGCGGTCAACGTCGAGTTCAGCTCACCTATTACCTCGGAAGAGGCGAGAAGCATACTGGCTCAAGCCCCCGGGGTCAGGGTGCTCGACGATCCGGGCGTGAGTTTCTATCCTCAGCCCTGGGCGGCCAGCGGGTCGGGGCATGTCTTTGTCGGTAGAATAAGAAAGGATGTGTCTCATGTCAACGGGCTGGTCATGTGGATAGTGGCAGACAATCTGCGCAAGGGGACGGCTTTGAACGCGGTGCAGATTGCGGAGGAGGGGATCGCCAGGGGCTGGATACGCCTTGATGACAGCGTAGTCAGCCTCCATGATTGAGTCGACGCTCGCTTTCGCCTGAGAGATCATGGCCACTGAAGGCTGGTCTGCTCGGCGAGGGCTCAGTGCATCTCCCCCTGACGAACGTATCCCTGCGCTTACTTAGCCTTAAGAAGCCGGGCTTAAGCGTATCACGGCGAGACCGGATGACCGCAGGTAAGGCACCTACTGCCAGGGACTCATGGCCCTTACGGGTATTATCTGAGTCCGATCTGCGCCCACCGATACAATACTCACGGGACAGGAGAGGAGCGTCTCCAGCCGGCATATGTAATTGCGGGCTGCGGCCGGCAGTTCCCCAAAGTCACGAGTCTCTCTTATCGAATCCCGCCAACCTTCCAGTTCTTCGTAGACTGGCTGACATTGCTCAAGTACCGCTTGATCGCTCGGGAAGGATGTCAGACTGCGGCCGTTGTATGTGTAAGCAGTGCATATCTTGATGGCAGGAAAACCATCATAGATGTCCAGGTGAGTAAGTGCTATATCTGTGAGGCCGTTGATCTGAACGCTGAAACGCCCCGCAACGGCGTCGAACCAGCCGCACCTTCGAGGCCTACCCGTGGTTGTACCGTACTCGCGGGCCTTCTCCCGTATCAGGCTGCCCGTTTCATCGTGCAGTTCAGTGGGCATAGGCCCGGCCCCGACTCTGGTGCTGTAAGCCTTGAACACCCCCATCACACGGTCGATCTCCCTCGGACCCAGTCCCGCCCCTATACAGCTGGCACCGGCCAGCGGCGAAGATGAAGTTACATAGGGGTAGGTGCCGAAGTCGGGGTCAAGCAGAGCTCCCTGGGCGCCCTCCAGCAGAATCGGGTCTCCTCTTGTCACGGCCTCGCGAATCAGGGAAGTGGTATCCCTGATAAGAGGTGCCAGTTGCTCCCCGTAACGGCAATACTGGTCGTAGGTTTCTTCCACCGACAGAGGCGAGACGCCATAGACTTTCGTGAGCACCATGTTCTTGAACTCGAGAGCTGCCACCAGGCGGCTCCGAAGCGTGTCGGCATCCAGTAGATCTCCAGCACGGATTCCGAGACGCGCCGCCTTGTCGGCGAAGGCGGGGCCGATCCCCTTGCGAGTAGTGCCGAGTGCCCCTCTGTTCCGCCGATCCTCTTCCAGTTCATCCAGAAGAGTATGATATGGCATGATCAGGTGGGCGCGGTCGCTGACAAACAGACGGCCTGTATCTATGCCGTTCTCCTTCAGTTCCTTGATCTCCCTCAAGAGCACTTCAGGGTTAACCGCGACTCCATTGCCGATTATGCAGGTCACCTGCGGGTAGAAGATTCCCGAAGGTATCAGATGCAGCTTGAACTCGCCGCAAGGATTGATAACAGTGTGCCCGGCGTTATCTCCTCCGGAAAAGCGAACTACCATGTTCGCCTTCTCAGCCAGGAGATCAACGATCTTCCCTTTGCCTTCGTCTCCCCATTGACCTCCCACAATCGTTATGATAGCCAACTAGTCACCTCCGGTTTGTGCTTGCTTCCATAGGTGGACCATCCTCTGCACTACGGTGAAGAGGACGAACACCGATAGAACACATAGGACAATGAACACCTGGTTCAATATCAAACCTAGCGCCAATACTATAACCCGTTCCGCTCTCGTAAACAAGCCGACCTGGCACTGCCAGCCGACCCCTTCTGCCCTGGCCTTCACATAGCTGACCAGAAAGGAGCCAACCAGAACAAGAAAGACAAGCACTATTTCCAGCCTGTTTCCCTGCGGCCCGTCCTGCATATACCAGATCAAAAGACCGCAGAGAACGGCTGCTTCGGCGATGCGGTCAACTGTTGAATCCAGTATCGCTCCGAACTTCGTGCTCCGTCCCGTAAGGCGGGCCAGGGCTCCGTCAAGAATATCGCACAGGCCTGAGACCAGAACAAGGACTCCGCCAATCAGGAAGTGTCCCGTGGCAATCACGTAGGCGGCAACCAGGTTTAACCCCAGGTTGATGAAGGTAAGAGAATTGGGAGTCATGCCCATCCTGCCCAGAGTTCCCACTATGGGAGAGGTGATGCGGTCTGCCAGCCTACGTCGAATGCGCGGTAGGTTCATTCTTCCCCGTCGGTCAGGTCAGTATCTCCTTCTTCTGCAGAAAGGCGACTGCTCCGCTTATTCGCTCTTCGCTGTTCCATTCGCCGATCTCGCAGACCTTTATCGCCTCTGCAGGCAGGTATCGTGCTACCAGATCCCAGTCGACGTCACCCCTTCCAGGTGCGTGGTGATCGGAAATGCCGAGAACGTCGTGCAGATGGATGCCGATCATGCTGTGCCCGAATCGTGAAAGCCACTCCTCGTGGGAGCCAAAACCGAGGCGCTCCTGTACCACGGCATGTCCCACGTCATGCCAGTAGCCGGCTGCGCCTGCCCGCGCCTCGCCGAGTAACTCTCCTGCCTCGTCCAGACTCGGTATCTCGTTGACATGGAATCTGGTCTCAACACCCAGGACTACACCTCTTTCGTGGCCGTATTCGCTTAGCTCGCGCAGGCTCTCCTTAGCCGCACCCAGATAGGGCGCAGCATGAGACTTGCGCTGATAGACCAGGTCTTCCCTGACGTCTCTGTACTCTCTGGTGGCTGAGCTTCCTTCTGAGTATAGTCTGTGCAGCCCGGCCTCCACGGTGCGATCGATAGGCACCTCGCCCATATGAAGGACAACCGCCCTGGCATATACACTCGATGCAAGGTCTATTGTCTGCCTGGCAAACCCAAGGGCCTCTCCGCGTTCGCTCTCATCCAGCGAACTGAGCGACAGATCCGCTGCCGGCCTTCCCCGGGAAGACACGACCGCAGGACATGGACAATGAAAGCTCGAGATGTGCACCTTGCTCGCAATCAGTTCACGAAGCATCTGGGGAGAAACGGAGGCGTTCACCTCCACATGGGTGAAGCCGAACTCCGCTGCCCTGGTGACGAAAGCGTCCATACAGGCGAATCGTCCTTTGGCCCACATTGTTGAGAGGGATACCTCAGGTGACTTACTGCCCTTGACGTCACGGAAGGCATTGACTGAGGTCATATGGCGGGTTTGCTTTCAGACCGTTTCGTTAGAAGCCGGCAAATCCGGCATAGAGGCTTCCTCATGCTTCTATCTCAGCCGGCTCTACCTCGGGGAGGCAGACAGGACACTCTTGATCCTGTGCCGCGATGTAGGCCTCGGTTCTCGTGTGAGCCTCGTCGTCGGAATACTGGATGGGTGGAGACTTCATGAAATAGGACGAGGGGCCCACAATGGATCCGCTCAAACCCCGGTCTAGCGCGAGTTTGCAGCATCTTATTGCGTCGATGACCACTCCGGCGGAGTTTGGGCTGTCCCATACTTCCAGCTTAAGCTCGAGATTCAGAGGGACATCGCCGAAGGTGCGTCCCTCCATCTTGACGTGGCAGAACTTGCGGTCAGTCAGCCAGGGCACATAATCGCTGGGGCCGATGTAGATGTCGTCGGGATCGAGAGCATAGTCCAGCTGTGAGGTCACAGCATCGGTCTTTGAGATCTTCTTGGATTCCAGGCGCTCCCTCTGCAGCATGTTGTAGAAATCCATGTTGCCGCCGAAGTTCAGTTGATAGGTCCGCTCGAGCTTCACCCCGCGGTCGCGGAAAAGCCTGGTCAGCACTCGGTGAGTTATGGTGGCGCCGACCTGTGACTTGATGTCGTCTCCGATAATAGGCAGCCCTCGTTCGGCAAAGCGGTTCTGCCAGTATGGTTCCCGTGCCATGAATACAGGTATGCAGTTGATGAAGCCGCAACCGGCGGTAAGCACCTGCTCCACGTACCACTTGGTGGCATCCTCGCTTCCCACGGGCAGGTAGTTGATCACCACGTCGGTCTGGGTCTTCTTGAGAATCTCCACTATATTGGCGGTCGGCCCCGGGGCCTTGGTGATGATCTTGGACAGGTAGATCCCCAGTCCGTCATGAGTCATGCCCCGGTCAACCCGGATGCCTGTCTTGGGCACATCGCAGAACTTAAAAGTGTTGTTTGGTTTAATGAAGATCGCGTCGCCCAGATCCTTTCCTACCTTGTTCTTGTCAATATCAAAAGCGGCCACGAAGTTTATGTCGGATATGTGATAACCTCCCAGGTTGACATGCATCAGGCCGGGGACCGACTCGTGCTCCTTAACATCCTTGTAGTAACGCACCCCCTGTACCAGAGACGAGGCGCAGTTGCCGACACCTATTATGGCTACGTTGATTGCTCCCATTATAACCTCCGTTTCATATAACCGAATAACAAACCATGATGATCAGGCATTGCCACGCGGCGTTAGACTCGATGGGCCAATAGAGGAGAGTCCCCGGAGTGTCGAAACCGGGGTCTTGAGGTTCAGGGCCTGGCTTTGTCCTGTCTCTCTCCCGGTCTTCTGGAATGCAACCCCAGCGTTGAGAACTGCCTGAATCCTGAAGCCAGAGTGCATCAAGGTCTTCCTTTGTATGGCAATTTATAATACTTGTGCATCCCGATGTCAATATGCTCGTGAAGATCTCCGGCAGACCTGGCTGCAGCTACTCATCTGTCGCCGTTATCTCCCCGATGAGTTCCGTCAACCTTGCTCCTCGCTCAATGGAGTCGTCATAGTGGAAGCTGAGGTGTGGTGTGTATCTGAGCTTGAGGTGTGATGCCAGCTCCTTGCGCAAGAAACCCGAAGCATTGTTGAACCCGGCCAGCATGTCCTCCTTGTTTATCTCGCTGCCCATGGTGCTGACAAACACCTTGGCATGCCTGAGGTCGGAAGAAAGAGTCACCCCCGTTACGGAGATAAGCCTGATTAGCCTGGGATCGCTGACCTCGCGCTCAAGCAGCACGCTGATCTCTCTCTGGATGAGCTTGCCTGTTCGTTCACTTCGCCTGCTCACTGGGGCCTCCTGTAGTCTGCATGTTGTCAGGCCACTCTCTCCCTACGGAAGAACTCGATGATATCACCGACCTCGAAATCTACGTTTCCCTCTATTCCCAGTCCGCATTCGAGACCCGCCGACACTTCAGCGACGTCCTCGGTGAAGCGCTTCAGGCTGGAGACGCGGGATTCGCCGATGGACTTGCTGTGTCGCAGTATCCTGACCTGGGCATCCCTGCGTATCTTCCCCTCCATGACGTATAGTCCGGCTATACGGCCCAGCTTGCTGTTCGCGAATACAGCTCTTACCTCTGCTCGCCCGCTGAGCACATCGGCATAAGTGGGCTCGAGCATCCC